>CAZUDD010000051.1:0-8848 GCA_964619665.1 uncultured Desulfurococcaceae archaeon
ACCCTATGCAACAACACTACTTCGTAAAGTATATGAAGTTGTTGATGGTTTATCGATAGATGCAAGAGTAATTAAGTTATGGGGTTCCACTGTTGGTGTACCAAATAGACTTAACAAGATTATCGAGATTGTTCTTATGGCTAGACAGGGAATCGATATCTCTAGAGCTATACTCAATACAATGAGTGTAAACGATAAGATATCTAGGTTTATCCATGAAGTTCACCGTAGATGGGGTAAAGAGAAGAGAGTTCATTTTGAAGATCTTAAAATACTTCAGAAAGTTCTTGAACTAGATGAAAAGAGTTTTAGTAGAGCTTTATCAAAGATTAAGGACTTCAGCATCATCTAGTATTATCTGTGTAGAGCAGGTGGTGGTATATAGAAAGGTACTTTGCCTGCATGATAATCTCTTATAACAGCTCTTGCAGCTTCATCGATATTAGGTTCTTTAGTCTTTTTATAGATCCAACCACGTTTTAAAGCAATTTGTTCAAGAATTTTTACAGGATCTTTCTCTTTAATTCCATATGCTATTTCAAAAGCTTTTGGTACATATTCCATAATTCTCTTCATCAACTCTATAGCTATTGGTACAGGATCAGAAAAGCTCTCAACTGGTTTTCCACGAATAACAGCTTCTATACCTTCACCTTCTGGAGGAATTATTCCAGGAGTATCAATCATATATAGATCTTGTCCTATTCTATAGAGTTGAGAAACCTTTGTATATCCTGGTGTACCTGGATATGGACTTGTTGATGCAGAGTGTTTTCCTTTCAATGCATTGATTATAGATGATTTACCTACTTTTGGATATCCTACAACAGCAAGTACTGCTGGTCTAATACTTATCAACTCATTTATTGCCCTCCTGAGCTTTCTAGTACCATACCTCTTTGTTGCAGATACAAAAACAGTTTTATAGCCTATTGACCTAAAGTACTGAGTCCATCCCTTACTAACCCATAGAGGTACAAGATCACACTTATTCAATACTAGGACAAGGTCTTTACCCATCTTCTTAACCATAGACTCAAGTCTCTTACTATGAGTCGATATAGGATCTCTAATATCAAGTACTTCTAGAACTACATCAGCACGAACAATAACTTCTCGTAGCTTGTACCAGCTAATTAACCTCAAATACGTCACACCATAGCGATGATTAGCAGCATACACATCTCAGTTCTCTAACCTTGAAGCTCTACACAGCTTATTTACTGTAATCCACAGTATCAAGACTAGATGATGAGCTCGGTTTAAGGTGAAAGATGATCGGGGTCTTGAGTGCTGATCACAAAGCATGATCTGGGTCTTACATAGGGGACCAAGGGGGTATACATCTCCGTCATCATCTAACATTTCTATATAGATGTGTTATATTTTTGTCAGCGAGGGATGTTATAGTGTTCATAAAGTATCCTGATTCAGATAATGCGCTTAGAAGCTTATGGAACATGATTACGTTTGTTAGGGACAGGTTTGGTAATTGTATTCATCAACATCACGATGCTGTAGCAATACTTTATATTTCAAGCCTCATAATCTCGCCTAGAGTTGCTTATAGAAGTAACCAGTTATTAGATGAAATCCATAACCTCGTTAACTTATCACCAAGAAACTTCGTATGTCTAGTTAGAACCACTGCACCATCAAATTTCCCAGGACGAATGAAATCTTTACAGAAACAAGCAATAGATTTTCTCAGAGATAAATGCTATATCGTAGTTTACGATCCTAAACGAGAATTCTTAAATCACGCAAAGTTCCTCATATTCTATCACGTATGTTTCTCAGAAAGAATAATTTACCACGGGAAATACTATGGTTCAACAAATCTAACCATAGCCGGACTCGCATATAGAAGAGGTTCAAGAAGCATTGGAAACTATGAAGAATTCAGTACAACCAATCCTAGATCTAAGCTCAACTTGAATAGAGGAGACATATTCTACCTAAATGAAATATTAGATCTTATTGTTCATAAAGCATCTCTTTATACAGACCCTAACTATCTAAGAAAATACTTGACAGACTATCTAATGTACATAGAATCCATTTTACAGCATAGTCGTAGGATTATTTCTGGTACAACTCTAGGTGAACTATACGAAACATATGTAGACCTATTAATCACCTATAACCAGACATATGCACTTCTCGACGAAATCCCTGGAAAGAAACTTACAAAAGAATTGGAAAAAGAGCTAACGAAAATAAAACCGCCCATGAACCCATTTGAACTAGAAATAATGATACCAACCAATGTAGAGCAAGCAGAATTACTAGCAAAAGACTTAGGACTACAACATACAGAACTTCGAAAAATGATAAAAGATTACATAGATGTTGTAGAAAAAGCATACAAGTTAATCAAGGAAAGATACTTAACGGTATTAAAAGAGATAAGAAACTATTTTGACATAAAAGAACATAGCTTTATGGAATTCATAGAACGTAACAACACATATCATAAGAAAAGCCTTGTAAAAATAATAGAAATAGCTAGGAAATCCGGAAAATTGTAGCGTAAGGGGTGTTTAGTGAAAGTTTCAATTGATACCTATAGAGCACTTTATAAACCCTATATTATGGTGGGGAACACCCTCAGGTGATGAGACGCCATGGGTAATGATATGTATGCTCGTGGCGTCGAGGATGCACTACTCCTAGCTCTTGAGGAAGCAAGAATAGTGTGGGAGAAAACGAGGGATGAAGAGAAAGTAATTGAGGAGTTGAGAGAGCTATATGGAATGGTACTAGATAAGAAACTACCGCTGATTAGGGAGAAGATTCAGAGAATCTACGAGTGAAGTTACTAGAGTTCACCAGCAAGCTTAAGGAACTCCCTGATTAACTCAGCAGCCTTTTTACCCTTATCAGTTAACTTAACTAGTCTAGGGTATGGCGGTTTATCATCAACCCTCTCCTCAATGAAGCCAACCTCCTTAAGTATTTCAACAGCTCTTGCTACTGTCTCATACTTCATTCTAGTATCATTCCTAATTCTACTAAAACTAGCTTCACCAACATTGAGAAGATAAACCAATAATCTTAAAGCACCATTAAATTTAGGCCTACGAGGCATAGAACCACTCCAGAATACAGAGTGGTAACATATCTATATAAATCTGTTTCCATCCCCCAGAAGTGTTCCTGTTCTTCGGGCTAGATACCTATCCGCAGTCCAGACTGGGGACAGATTTATATAGATATGTTAGTACTAGTCCAGATAGGAGACTGGTCTTGGGCGAAGTTGAGGCTATCATTAGGAGGATTAAGGAGATTGTGCGAAGGAATCCTAAGGTACTTGATACACTAAATGATCGTGATAGGAAATTCGTAGAGTGGATCTTAACCTTAGTGAAATAGCTATCCAACAAGCTTTGCAACATTCATCATCAACGGCATTTATATGCTGTGATATGATGAAGACTGTTACTTTTAAGGTAAATGAGGGGTTGCTCAAGAAACTTAATGAGTATGCTTCTAGACATGGAATTAGTAAGTCTGAAGCTATTAGAAGGGCTATAATTGAACTTCTTAATAGCGGTAGTAATTATTCTACTTCAACTCCTAACAATGATGACCTACTTGACTCAATAGCTGTAGTTCTCAGTAGTATGAAAGGTATTAGCATACATAAAGCAAGACAAGTAATCTTAGCTAAGGCCAAGGAACTCATAACAGTTATACCTGAAGATCAGCGAAGGAAAATAACTTTAGCAAGGTGAACTTCCAGTCTTGACTTCTCCCTCTTCTAGACCAAGCTCCTCACAACGAAATATTCATGGCTCCTTATTTCCAACTCATGATTCCAACCTCATCAGAAAGAAAGCTTCTAGTTCTTCTCAGTTGGAAACTTGGTTGGAAACTCTTGAGAGTTGGAAACAAAGGGGTTTTAGATTTAGAATTAAGTGTGTTAGGGAGAAGTTCTACTTAACAGCTTATAGAAAAGTTAATGGTAAGTTTCTAGATCATTCTTAATCTCTATTAGAGTTCTAGGTAATTGAATCATTGATACTAGCCCATTGGCGAGATCTTCCGAGTTTAGACCTCTCCATGAGTTAGCGATAACCTCAATTCTGGTACCACCATTAGGCATAGTGTTTGAGTGTTTCTTAAAGTATATCCTAATAACATCATCGTAATACTCCTCTAATGAAAGAGACTTTATCCCCTCAAGGATCTTCACTCCAGGTAGGTCAATGTTCGGTTCAGGTGCAGTCATAACAATGAAGTCTCTTAAGCTTACATCCTTACCTGTTAACTGCTTAAATATGAATGGAAGAACTCCTTTACAAAAAGCTATGAACTCCCAAATACCCAATGGGTTATTATCAGCAGCTAAATACACTTGAGCTGATCCATCACGATTAACCTGGACAGTAACCCACCTATCCCTAGCTAATGGGAATCTTCTAATCCACTGCTTATTCCTAGAATCAAACCTAAAACCATAAGAACTCAAGTAGAGAATAACAACATCTCTTAAATGAAGTTTATGCACGGAGAAGCAAGGCCATGAACCCCTACCCCCTCATCACCATGGGCATCGTCCTTAGGGCTTTTGGAGGTCTGAGTAGTAGTATTAGTACTATTGCTTAGACCATTACCGCTACATGTTTTACAATTATTTTTAGAGACCTTACTGGAGTTGCTAATCTTTACATAACCTCTTTCCCTCAGAATAGCTAATTGTTCATCAGATATTCTCCCAAGAGACCTCTCTAGAGCTCATTAAAGGCTCTCTACCTAAGCAACAACTGGAAATTGCAGCTCTTAGCGATACAGTATCAGCTAAGCTAGCCAACATGCTTTACCTCTTTTTCGAGAAATTCCTTAACAGGTTAGAGCTTAGTCTTAAGGAAATGTTATTGAGGATTGATGAATTCCTTAAGCCATTCAAGGAGAAACTACTTCAGCTTGAGAGGGAAAATCATGAACTTAAAGCTAAACTTAGGGAGCTAATAAGTGAGGATAGTAAGCTAAAGTTTAGCGATTTACCTAACGATCTTAGAGAGTTTCTTAAGGAACTTGAACGTGATGGCTATGTTAGACTTACTGAAACCAGGATAAGCTATGGTGATAGAGTCTGGCAAGCAATATTCAAGAGAAAAAGTAATATAGATGGATGGATTGAAAACGAATCATACAATTACTATGAGAGAAGAGAGCTATTCAAAGCAATACTCAAGTCAATAAGATTCTATAATAATGGATATTAGGGTAAACCAGGGGTACCCTATGATAAGTTCATTCTTGTCCTCAATGACTATCTTTCACATCAACATAATTAACGTATGATCTCTATTATTCCTGCATCGTTTGCTTACACGTAGGGGAACATTCTAACCTCAGTTTCATGCCATATTGAGATGGAATTTAGTAGTAAGTGTATGAATAATGACATTAGCCATCTATCCTCGATGTATTCCGGTATCTCTCTTAGGAATTCACGTGTAAATTTACTTAGAACCTTTGTCATGAACTTCGCAAATACCTCAACTTTTAAATCTAAATCTTCGTATGCGTATTTCCATTGAGGTTCCAACTTGAAATAAGGCCATAATCCTAACTCGATTCTGTAACTCTCCATGCCCACAGCCTTCCAGCCTTTTCCAGATGGTAGTTGTAAGCCTATCCTTTTAGCTGCTGATAGAATTCTATTTCTAGCATCGTCTTCAGGAGACCATTTTTCAACTCTGAATTTCTTTGTAAAGTCAAAGTACTTGTTATATTTAGGACTCGACTTTAGATGTTCCATAATCTCCTTCAAAATAAGTTCTGCTTTATCCTTAGTCACGTCGATTCTAAGCAAAATAAAGTTCTCCTTATCCTCCCTGAGGGGTATTTCATCGAGTACTATGAATTCATCGATATTATACTTATCAAGGACTGGTAAGAAGACTTCACGCTTTAACCTATAGAGAATTCTAGCGGCTTCAACGGAATTACTACGTGCTAAATTCAATAACTCTTGTGAAACAATAGAATCTTAATTCAAACCAGCCATCTCCCACTATGAAATTCACCTCAATCTATATTATGTACTATTGCACACCCATAATTTAAAGCGTCAACAAAGCAGGATCTGCACTGTAGAGTCGAAAGAGTGTAGTTTAAGTGTTAGGGAGTAAATAAGTGCACTTATTTACTCCCTAACACTTTTGCGTTATGGAAAGCGATGATCTGTGACTTGGTTTTTAGTTGCAAAAGTTATATATGTTCTCTAGGATTACTATCTACCTGGATGAAGCCCTCGACCACCAGGGGTTATCCCTGGGGGATGAGGTTGGGGCGGAGCTCGTCCATTCTCATAAACTCCATCTTAGCGGTAGTTTTGATCTGACTTCTCTAAGTCTTTTGCCATGAACTTCAACTTGTATTCTAGTGTAAGCTGCTAGTGTATCAGCAATACCTAGAAGAACGTACATTACAGATGGCTTTAACCCAAGGTTTTCTAGCGTAACTTTATACCTTCTTAAAGAGCCTTCAGCTATAATTACTGATTCTCTAAGCCTACTCTTGGCGATACTAACTAGGTAGTCATCTGTAACGGCAATAAGCACTCCATTACCAATTTTCTCAAGATGGTCTAGAAGTACTCCTAGATAGTTAGTTACATCAATACTTAGCAGAATATCTGTATCAACGAGGGTCTTGATAACTCTAAGTGCCTTAGGGAAGTATGTTGCTCGTTCATGTCTACTAAGAAACCTTACATGCTTAAACGTATCAACATACCTCATTAGCTCATCCTTAACCTTTATAGAAGATACTACAATGGAATACAGTGTGAGCTTCCTACCCTTACTACGATCAATGGCAATTAGCAATTCCCTTTTGTTCCTCTCTATAGGTCTACACCTCACTAAATCCTAACTATATGAACTATGCTTCCATATTAAAGTGTTAGCCCTGTCTGGAGTCTGGACTGGAGAAAGCTTATGTACTAGGTACCAGTCTGGACTAGAGTTAGGGAACAGGGTGTGTGTAAGTCTCCCTAACACCATAACTCAGGCTAAAGAGGAAAACCTCAAGGAGCTAATGGTTAAAGCTAGAATGCTCATTGATAGAGCTCTTGAAGTTGCTTCAAATTATGAAGGAGTTGTTGGTATGTGGATTGAAGTTAAATGGGTTCTCAATAAGGTTAAGAAGAAGTATTGATACCCGTACCTTAGGATAAGATATAGGAATGGTCATACAGCATCAATATATTTAGGAAATAAAGGTGGGGCATTGGAAGCATCACTAGAAATACTAAAGTACAAGAAAAGCAAAGAACTCGTAAAACTAGCACTACAAGCAGAAAAACACCTAAGAGAACTAGAAGAAGTGTACAAGAATCTTATAACTGTAATTGAGACGCTACAAAATATGCTCGAGGATACTAATAGTAGCTAAGCTTAACACGAATATTCATTTAATGACTAAGTAGAGGAGTCAATAAATAACCTACTAGGACTCCTGAGGACCACAGCACTATGTCTTTAAGTAGAGAGCGCTTTTCAATAACCTTGAACTTATAGAGTACATCTCCATGCTCTTTAAGACCTATTTCATATGTTCCAGGAAAGCCTCTAATCTTTATAGTGAAAATTTCACTGACAAGTTGTTGTGGACCAAGTTTATACTTCAAATCTAAAGGTCTAACACTAGGCACAATAAGACCTCCTGGATGCATAGCCCCAGGCTCCCTGAGCCATAGTTTTAATTCTCCACTTATAGAGTTATGAGTTTTATTTTAAGAATTATCTTTACCTTTACATCCCTACCCCCATCAAATACTATCTTGGGACTTACTTTCTCTATCTTTATTTCAAGGAATTTCTTTATTTCCTCCACATTGTCCATTATACCATGAGTCCCAAATAATTTTATATTCCTTTCGCGATCTCCTCTAGTATTAGTTTATTGCGCCTTATTTCATCTTTACCGCATGGGGGTCCGTGTCCTGGTATAATTATATCTATATCGAGTGTAGAGAGGTAGTCTAAGGCTCTTATCCATTCTTTGATAAGCTTTGGAGTCGCAAATCTTGTATTTGGCGGATAACATGAGTATATCGTATCACCTGCAAATAATAGCTTACACCTCGGTACGTATACCACAATGTTAGATGGTGTATGTCCTGGTGTTGGAATAAGCTTTATTTCGATATCTCCAAGCTTGAGTGTGTATTCAGTATCTATGAGGATATCAGGCCATACATCTTCAACTCCCTTAAACATTATTGAACCTACATCATATCCTTTCTTAACGAGATCACGATACTCCTCATTAACCTTCCCCTTCATAAATTCAACATAACCTTTAATACCACCAATTTCTCTTAGATGCTCATAGGCATTTCTATGAGCTATAATTTTAGCTCCTTCACGGACAAAAACTATTGATCCAAAAATGTGATCACTATGATGTTCTGTCCAAATAAGATACTTTATAGGTTTATCGCCTGCAACTGCCTTGATATAGCCAAGTATTGTTAATGCTGAATAGTATGTCCAACCAGTATCAACAACAATAACACCCTCATCAGTAACTATAAAACCAGCATTAACACCCCAAGGATGATGAAGATCAAGAACAGCATAAGCATAATCACAGATCTTCATAGCAGTCACCTAGTCTTAGTACTGAATTTCCAGGCTTTAACCTCCATGAATAGGGTTTCTATGTCTTTACTTAGCATTTACTATTTGGTGACTATGTTGAAGGCTGTTATGAGGGTTAGTTTAGACATTGAGCTCTTGGCTAGAAAACTTAAGGAAATGGGATTTATAGAGGTTAGTCCTAAGGATCTTGCTGAACTCTTTGGTGCTAATCGTGTTTGGGCTGGTAG
>CAZUDD010000052.1:0-8726 GCA_964619665.1 uncultured Desulfurococcaceae archaeon
CCCCGGACCACCCGGTTATGAGCCGGGCGCTCTACCGGGCTGAGCTACGGGCCCACCATCCACAGTACTAATGTTGTCTCCGCCTTAAAGCTTTTCCTCTTCGTATATAGCCATACCTAATTGAACGACTTGACTTTATTCCACCACCATGTCTACCCATGATGATATGCACTACAAAGCTTCTCCATGATCGAAATACGCGTTTACATCTTGGACACACAATAACCATAGCGTATCCCTGCAGAGGCAGCACTTATAATACGTAACTACAATAGTGCATTGTGTCTACATGAGACCTTATTAGGTATGTAATAGCTTAATACTCAGTGTCGGTACTCTACAGACCTTGATGGGTTTTAGTGATGATAAAAACTGTTGTATTGAAGGATCTGAAACTAAAGAATGGTATAGCTATTGCTGGATTCCCTGGAATGGCATTGGTTGGAAAAACTGTTGCTGAGTTCCTAGTTAGAGTTTGGAATGCAGAGCCCATAATCCGTATCTATGCAACAGATCTACCTGCACATCTATACATAAAGGATAGTATTGGATTGGGAGATCTAAGCAGTGTAACGATATACTATGCCAAGAAAGCCCCATTACCATTAGTTATAGTGACTAGCGACGATCAACCACGTAGAGATGAAGGACAGAATGAATTAAGCCATACAATAGTGGAGTACCTCCAGAAAATCGGTATAGAAGAACTCATAGCTACAGCTGCCTTTGTCAGTGAAGAGACTTCTGAGCTTAGAAAGGTATATGTTGTTGGAAATAATGAGAAGGTCATGGAGAAATACATTAAGGCTGGTGCAATACGCCTTAAAACAGGACTCATCACCGGAATGAATGGTGTCATAATTGGTTGGGCTAAACTATACGACATAGACGCTGTTTGTGTTCTCGGTGAAACATGGAGTAGCATAATAGAGTTCCAACTCGTAGACTACAATGCATCAAAAGCTATCCTAGACCTACTCAACAAAGTCTGGAATTTAGGTATAGATACATCGAAACTCCAAGAATATGGAGCTGAAGTAGAGAACGAGGTTAAGAGACTCATCTCAACAATTAAGCAGATGTATACAGAGAAACCAAAAACAGGAGGAAAAGAGTACACATACATTACGTAATAAGGCCTTAACTCATTCCGGTATTTCAGAAGCCAACTTATTAACAAATTCCTTGTATTTAGCTATAGATTCAGTTTTTAACGGATCAATGCCTCTGAGCTCTGCTAATCTAACACTAACAAAGCCTGCTAGTAATGCTCCATAGAGGAGTCTCTCAATTATATTCTTGCCACTGATAGGTACTTCACGTAATTCAAATCCTTTTTCTGATAGTATTTCAGCATAGAAGTGTAGCAACGAGTTTTCGTACGGTAGATCTGATGGAATTATCAATACCTTTTCAAGGACTTCACTCGCTTCCCAACCAACAATGTCGTTATGGAAGAGTTCAGGTGCTACCTCGACTTTAGCTGGCATTTTTGAATTTTCATTCAATTCATTTTTGAATCTAATTGCGAGAGGCAGATAACGTGTTGTTGCAACAACTACAGGTATTGATGCATACAATAGAAACGATGCTAAGTATATACTCTGTGTCAATGCTTCATCAACGTTTTTAAGAATTTCAATGCTTTTTCGGACTATATCCAGATCAACAATCTCAACACCAGTATCTGCTAATACCTTTATTGTTGAGACTAACATAGCAGGTAAAGCAACTCTAGGTACAAGACCCGATGGCACTTTAGCTATCACAACATTCTTTGTCTTTGCATATTCTAGCAACTTACCATTGGAAGTCACGACCACTATCTTTTGAGTATGTTTTTCAATACATTTGAAAACCTTTATAGTCTCTAATGTGTTTCCAGAGTAGCTTATGACGACATACAATGTATCTCTAGGTTTTATCAAAGGTTTAGGTATATAGAAATCTCTCCAAACAATAATCTCATAATTACTATAGTCTTGAGCAATGGTATTGATGAAATCACCTACAATTGCACTTCCGCCCATACCTAGAAACACTATTCTAGCAATATCCTTGAACTCACGTATATTCTCAACCTCCACATTCAATGCATCTTTTGCTAACTCATACCATTTCTCATATAGTTCTCTCATAGCGCAACCCTCGATACAGCATAAACATCATGCGATACGAATAAAAGTATAGTTGTAGCTTTAACGTTGTAAAAGGAGATCTGTAGAAAGCATATCCTAGGGTGCTATCCTATGCCTATATTTATAAATGATGAGTCTAAATTTTTAGAAATAGCGAAAAGAGCTCTTGAGTGTAGAGTTAAGAAGAATGAGAAGGAGGGTATAGCTAAGATTAAGGCTAGGACTAAACGCTACCTCTACACATACATTATAAGTTTGGATAAACTAGAGCAATTCCTAGAAAAACTTCGCGGTATATGTTCAAATATCGTAGAGCTCTAAACAGTAAATGATGAATGTAAACCCCGTCTGAACACCATTAAATGATGATGGCTGGTGCTACTGAATGATTAAAATAGTTTTTTCTGTTGATGTACCTCAATAATCTCGAAACTATCCTCAAGAACTTGAACTTCTATAGCTTTAACAGGGCATATGATCTTACATCCATAGCACGCTATACAGTTCTCATCCGATACTATCTGATTATCTTTAAGATGTAGAGCATTACAAGGACATAGCTTTATGCATAACATACATCGATTACAGCGTTCTCTATCTACGAAGACTCTTCCTCGAATCTACATCACCAAATAAGTTCTGAAATACTGAGCTAATAATTGCTATATTGATTCAAATCTGTTAGTGCTTAACCATATCATCAATATTTATACTAGAGCAGTTTATAGCTTACTAGTGTTATAATAATATAAAAGGTGCGAAAATTAATTTACCAGTAAAGAAGTTCGCGCGCAGTTTACGGTGTTTACAATGTATCGAGAGTTTCAAGATCTAATACCCTTAATAGCTTCAGTATCAGACGACGTCTATGCTATTGATTTTGATCATGTGTTAAAAAGGAATGCTTTAATTGATAGAAGCATTGCTGTAGAAATAATGAGTGGCGATCTAGATTATGGACTTAAACTGCTTAGAACATTGAACATAGAGCCTATACCGTTAGCTATGATACGAGAAGAAGGATTCATGTTGTGTAGAGATGTAATCCTAAGCTTAGGCTCGTTTCAATGGTATATAGATCCAAAGCTAATTCTGGAAATGAAGTCTCTTTGTAGTGAATATCTAGGATTTGTTCATTCACATCCAATACCACTTCCAATACCAACACCAGAAGATATTGTTAATGCATATCAGATATCTTCAAAAATTGAGTGTATTGTATCGAAAGTATACAAGGAATCAACATTAGCTCTCTGCATCTACACAGATAAGTGGATGGATATACTTCGAATAGTAGAAGAATTCTCATTAAAGATCATGAATATATCGAGGTTTATTGTCGTACATAGCGAAGATAATGAGATATACTTGTTACCATACCCATCAACATCTGAAACGCTTATGCTTTCTATAGAATTTGTAAAGAAGTTGAACTCTGAAGGTTTAGGATCTTCTCTCATGAGAATTCATAGAGACAACGAGATAGAGTTCTTGTGTAGTAGGGCCCCGCAGTCATTCAAGGCCATTTAGGCCCTGTCCTGCGGGATCGCGGGCTATTCTAGCTTTTGTAAAGGGCTTAATTAAGCTTAGTAGAACGTACTAAAGACTCTTTACTTTTTCAAATAGTGCATAGAAAAATCCTAGTGTTCCGTGTCTATGTGGCCAAGCTCTCATGGTGCCTGGTATTAGTCCTGTATCAAAAGGTTTTGATAATGGAATTAACCTTACTATTCCATCGAATTCTTTCAAGATCTTCCTTACGACATCCTCGTTCTCTTCTATGAATAGAGAACATGTAGTGTAGAGGATTCTACCTCCCGGCTTAGCTAATCTGATAGCTGTTTTAAGAAGTTCGTATTGTAGAGAGGCCATCTCAAATATTTTCTTTTCCTGTATTCTCCACCTTAGTTCATGATTCTTCATTATTGTTCCACTTGAAGTACAGGGTGCATCAAGAAGAACTTTATCGGCTATTTCTTCACCTAGGATTTTAGGTGCTTTCCTTACATCTTCATGGTATATTTCAACAATAGTTATTCCACATCTATCTAGTAGATCCCGCATTCTCTTAATCCTCTTTTTATCTATATCAAAAGCGTATATCTTGCCTTGGTTTTTCATTAATTCAGCTATATGTTCTGTTTTTCCACCTGGTGCTGCACACATATCAACAACAACCTCATTAGGCTTAGGATCAAGAACTATAGATGCAAGTGCCGCAGCTTCATCTTGGATAATTATTTTGCCTTCTTTAAAGAGCTGTGATTTATCGAAGTTATATGGACCTTTGAATTTCACAACAGTATTCACATACTTACCTATCTCGGGTTCTACCCCTTCTCTCTTTAGAGTTTTTAGAACTTCATCTACACTTGACTTAAGAATATTTACGCGAACAGAGATCGGAGGAACTCTATTAAAAGTTCTTAATAGTTGTTTTGTTTCATCTTTCCCTAGAATTTTTAATACTCTTTCAATTATTGTTCTTGAGATTAAGTATCGAAGTTCCCAACGCTCAACTAAATCCTTAGGCTCTATTCTATACATAGCGATCCTATCTACTAAGTCCCAGAAATACATGCCAACATATGGATGTGTTTCATCCGATAGTAGTTTAGATATTCTCTTTTTGAGGTATTTGACTATCTGATCTCTTAAATCTCGTGCAGATGATTTGATATGACGTTCAAAGACCAAGAGCTCAATAGCAACTCTAAGTGCTGCTCTAAGCCATGGATCAAGAATAGCCGCATTATTAACTCCTGTTAATTCACATATTATCTTGTCTATAAGACCAACCCTTTTCCAAATATCGTAGTATATAGCTGTTAATACACGATCTTTGTAAGAACCTGTAATTCCATAGCTATCAAAAACATCACGTTTAGCTTGTTGACTAGGTTTAAGTTCTTCACCTAGCTTTACCGCTTTGACCAATGCCTCAAGATCTCTTGGTGTTAGTGTAAGATAGCTCATGGTCTAGGCCTTCAGAGACTATTTGTATAGACACTTTTCACCAATATTATAGTCTCTATATCTAGGTGTTAGAACCTCAATATACTAATCGCAGATTGTGTGGTGTCCAAGAATTGACGGTGTTCAGAGCTTTTAAAAGTATAGTGAGAAACTTAATAGCCTAGCTATTCACATAGGATGTCTTGAGGTGCAAGCTGTGGCTAGACGTAGAAGTAAATGGAGAAAGACTTGGATGATATACAAGAAGATGATGCAAGAAGCAAGAAAAGTTCGTGCCAAACAAAGTCTTCATCAATGTCCACTATGTGGTAATCCTCATAGCCTTAGTATAGAAATCAAAGAGAATAAAAGAACAGGTACCAAAACGGCATATGTACATTGTTCAAATTGTGGTCTAGATATAGTATTGGAGAATCTCCCATCAATCGTCGACGAATTCTGGGTATACTCAAGAGTACTTGATGAAGTACAGAAATCAGCATATGGAGAAGTAGCTGTCCAAGAAAGACCAACAGAAGAAGTCGCTACGGTAGCATCTGAAGCTGAAAAAGAGGTCAAGGAGGAAACTTCAGAAGAGATAGAGATTGTCGAAGAAATTCAAGAAGAAACTAGTTGAGACTTAGCATCAATAGTTCGCTATCTAGAGGACTCCCTTACTAATCCGGATAGACCCAGTAATTCTATGATTTTACTGATCAACGTATCTATACCTATGCCTTTGAGGGCACTTATTTCCGCAAGAATACTAAAACCTAAAGCCTCAACATGTTTCTTGACTTCGCTAAGTCTCGCTGTATCGACTTTATCGATCTTATTTATAACAACATAGAGTTTTTCTGAACCAACAATCTCAGATACATTTCTCAGCACACTTAGCTGTTTATCTAGGCTATAGTAGGCATCTCTCGATGGATCTATGAGATAGAGTGTTAAAGCATTCAAGTTTCTAAGTGCTGCAACGGCTTTTCTCTCTATGGGATTCATCTCGTCTACAGGTCTATCCAGGATACCTGGAGTATCGATGATCTGTATCCTAATGGTATCTAAGTCCATGTGACCGAGAATAATTGTCTTTGTGGTGAAGGGGTATGGCGCTATTTCTGGTTTTGCTGAAGATATTCTATGGACAAGAGTTGATTTACCTACTTGAGGCATACCAGCTATTATGATAGTTGGTAGTGCGGGATCTATACATGGTATACTCTTCAAGGATTTGATTGCACTTCTAAACTTCTCAAAGTCTTTCAGAAATCTCTTGGCTATAGATAGAGCTCTGCCAACGAACTCTCTTGCATAGGATTTTGCTTCACCTGGTGTATACGAAGCTAAAATCTTCGATCGGTATTCTCGCCAAAGATTACTGATAATCTTGAGCGCTTTAGCAGTTCTCTCAATAAATTCATCGTATCTGCCATCTGTAGCTATATTAGCAAGTTCAGAAAGAAATGGATGTAGTTGAGAAGTTCGAGGAAGCCTGGCAATAGGACCTAGAGTATCTACTAGGACTTTATAGGTGTTTTCACATTTCAACATATATCTAAAGATCTTTGCTCTATCCTTGCCCTGTCTACGTACAGACCTAGGTATAAACACCTTTTCAACAAATACTTCAAGAACCCTTTTCCTGATATCATTGTATGTTGGTACATGGACTCTGAATATGTCTGAAAGACACGAAGTAGCTTTGTTTAAGTCTTTTCTCTCTATCATCTAGTCATACCCTTATAGTAGGTCAGTGGTCGTGGTCTCGTCATTTATTCCGTATCGCGGGGCTCTAACATCATCCCAGTATAGGTATGGAGGCATTAGGAGGTAATACTTCTAAACCTGGATCTCATCTCTAAACAAAGCCTAATAAGTATATAGATAGCGGATGCAGCAAAGGGGGACATTATTATCGATAAGAGCTTATTGCCTATGTATATTGCTAGTATAAATAGTGTTGTATAGAGCAATGCAAGAGGTGTTACCACTACAAAATCCTTTGTTATTGGGTTTAGACCTTTAGGTGTTATCCTATACCTTAGCTTTATTCTCATTACTCCAAGAAGTGAAAAGAATCCTAGTACAGGAGTTATGAACGTTACTATAGCTGAAGCTCTCCCCATTAAGTATGTCCTTCTCCATCTAGGAAAGCCCTTTAGGATACTGTATATGTTCACGGAAATACCTTCAGCAAGAATGCATGTAAGGCTTGTAAATACTAATGCTAAGATGTATGGACCTAAACTTCTCGGGACAATAGCTTCATGCAGTGTCAAAGCTAGTATTACGAATACCATGCTTATGAAAGCAAACAATGTTGATAGGGGTCTAGATATGTAGAGTAATGCTTCAATTCTTGATCCTAGATCAAAAGGCGCTAAAGCAATGTTTTTCCAAAAACGTGATACGATGTCTGAAGCACCATAAGACCAACGAGTTTGTTGGATGAGTACTGCATTCATGAATGGTGGTACTGATACAAGTAGTGGCGAATTTAAGAGCTTAGGTTTGAATCCATATCGAGCCAATATAGTTCCAAGCCATATATCGTCTTGAACAACATCTTCACGGTAACCACCTATCTTATCTAAGACCCATTTCTCTACAACAGTTCCAGATCCAAGAGGGAAGATATAGTAGCCTAGCGCTGATCTCAATTCATAGAATATCCAACTACCATATTCAGTAAGAAAAGCCATAGCTTCCTCTATCTTAGTTCTATATATAAGATAGGGTTTCCAGTAAGCAGTGCATACAGGACCACATTTTCTTGCTTCGGCAATCAGTTGTGGAGATACAATACTGTCTGAATCTATTATCAGGATCTTGTCTTTCGAAGCTATTTTCAGAGCATCATTTAGAGCTCCACAACGACCATCTCTTCCATTTAATCGCAACATCACTACAACGTTCTTTGAATACTTTAGATTACCGAGTAGTTCTCGAACATAGCCTGGTTCATCATCTAGTACTAAGATAACTTCATCAATGGAACCCTGCTCCGGAGTATAAGATGCATAAATAGAATCTAGTGCTCTATTCGTAGTTCTCAGTAACACATGAAGGGGTTCATTTTTTGAAGGTACTATTATCGATAGTGGAGCAATTCTTTGTTCCATAGATTGAAGAGCAGGCTTTGGTTTGTGGAGAGCTCTCAATATGATTGCATTCGTATAGATAGTATTCCATAGTAGAGATAGTGTGAAAAATGTTAACGCTAGTATAGTAGCTACGGCCATACTTAGACATCCATATACCTCTTTTTCCAATAAGTATCAAGTATTCCAAACTATGCTCTAGATAAAATGTTTTAGGTACTATAGCTGAAAGGAGTTCTTGAATGATGTTCGAGAGCTAGAACATGGTCTAAAGACAGCGTTTAACGCTGAGAGGGTTCTATATGGTTCTCTACTAGTGAAACTTCTAAAAGCTTCAAGTAGACACCAACCTGCTTTCTGAGCTATTGCTACGAGTTCATTTAGTGAATAGAGTCGTAGTACAAAGCTTATCTCATCAACAAATACAAGGTTTCTACCATTTTTTCTATAGAATTCCTGTCTTGTTAATACAGAGCCGGTAGCGGGATTGTATATTGGCTGCTCTATAACGACATACGCCCCATAGTCT
>CAZUDD010000053.1:0-8642 GCA_964619665.1 uncultured Desulfurococcaceae archaeon
GAGTGGAGCAATGAAAAAGCACAGCTTGTTCTAGCTTATACCCTACTCTATGCATTGAAAGACTATTCAGCTACATACAGGAACGAAAATATCTGTATTGTCACGGTAGGATTTGGAGGTCCCCACTACGAATCTGTTTTTACACAGCGAGCCTTCAAATACGATGAATGTTATGGTCATATAATCTCGAGGTATGTAATTTCAAGACTTGAACAGAACCAACTTCGACTTGTAGCGTTAAAAGCTATAGAGAAGAGTGGTTCTGTTAAACGCGTTGTTGTAGAGAAGATGAGAAGTAGTATTAGGAAGCCCATAGAGATAGTAGCACAGGCTCTCGGTTTAGAGATTCTTAAGACCTAGAGATTCCATAGTTAAACAGTTATGACTTGATTAACTGAAGGAACCTCAACATCGATACCAAGATTCTCCTTAATACGGTAAGCTAATTCGAAAGCACTGTTATCACTTCCATGAATGATAACAACTTTTTCTAGATTTCGAACACTTTTCACGATTTCTAGTAACCCAGATACACCAGCATGACTAGAGAAATCATACCAATAAACTCGTGCTTTTATCTTAGATCCACCTTCCTCTATACAACCATCAGATAACAGCTTTCTCCCTGGTGTCGACTTAGCCTGGTAGCTAACAAGTATAAGGGCATTCCTTGAGTTTTCACCCATACGCTTTAAGTAGTAGACAGAAGGTCCACCTTTCAACATACCTGCTGGAGCAACAATGATAGATCCTGGTTCTCTGCAAATCTTTCTTCTCATGCTAGAGCTTTGAACAGCAGTGAATATCCTGACAACTTTTTCCAGCAAATCAACTCTATTTATGTACTCTCTATAACTCAGGAATATTTCTAGAATTCTCCTTGCCATACCATCATAGTACACATTGGCATAAGGCATTTTTTCAGCTAGTAAAGCCAGTATTTCCTGAGCCCGACCAAGTGCAAAAGCTGGAATGAGTACTGTACCTCCATCCTCAACTACAGATCGTATTGTATCAATGAATTTATCTTCAACTCTTTTTCTAGGTGGATGATCTACATTTCCATATGTTGACTCTATAATCAGTATATTGGCTTCCAAACCTTCTCTATGAGCACCTTTTACAAGTCTTGTATCTATTGTATTTACATCTCCAGTAAACAGTATTGATCTATTACCTATCTCAACTCTATACATAGCGCTTCCTGGGATATGACCTGCATTAATAGCTTCAATTCTAATATCGTTGATGATGAGTTCTGAACCTAGTCTAAGAGGCTGTACTGAACTGAGAAATGCCTCTAATTCTGGATATTCAAAGGGTAAGTAATACCCAGCTAGTTTGAGCATATCCTCTATCATTACCTTAGCTAACTCCTTAGTTAACTCTGTCATTACAGCTGGTGGTCGTGCAGATACGTATAGGAATGGTGCTGCACCTACATGGTCTAGATGTGCATGTGTTACCAACACTGCTGATAGTTTTGATGGTTGAACAGACATAGGTAGTACTGGTATGTCTTCCTCATTGAATGATACTCCATAATCGAATAGAATGGATTTACCAGAGTACTCAACTAAGATAGCTGTTCGACCAACCTCTCTTCCACCACCAAGTACCTCTATCTTCATACTCATTTTTCTTCACCTTACTCTACGTCAATAGCTTCGCATATCATATAAAGTCTCTTCAACGCAGATCACTATACAGAGGATCTGTATCTACACTGGTGCGAATCTATGCTCCCTATAAATCCACGTGAACTACAACGACAGTTAAAACAGCTAAAGAGAATGGGTTTAAGATTTGAAGCACTTGAAGGTGTTAAACGAGTAGTGATAGAGTTCGATGACCATGATATAGTTATTGAGAGTCCTCAGGTATTTACATTGGAAATGAGCGGTCAAAAAATGTTCTATGTCACTGGTGTTAGCATTAGAGAGGAGAAGAAAACCATAGTTAAGGAACTTGAATCCACAGCTATACCAACAACAGCAATAACCATCAGTGAAGACGATGTTCGCTTCATAGTAGAGTATACTGGTGTTTCTGAAGAGGAAGCTAGGAAAGCTTTAGAAGAAGCACATGGTGACATAGCCAGAGCTATCGAGATAATACAGTCAAGGCGTAGTAAATCATGATTGCTCTAGGCACTATCAGCTTCATACCTCGGTATCTATGGCCTAAAACACAGAGCTTTGAAGAATCTCTATATAGGTATATCCATGATCTTGCATATATTGGTGTAGATGAAATTGCAGTACCAATAATAGATAAACACGTACGATACTATATAGAGCCTCTTATAGCTGAGAACTTGGTTCGAGTTGATTTTGAAGGTATTATCTGTGCAAATCCAGAGCTACTAGAGAAAGAGCTCGATAGAATAGATATAACGTCTATCACAAACACAGAGGTAAAGAAGTCGATTAACATAGTGCATTCCTTAGGATTAAGATCTTCTCTATGGATAGTTGGGCCATTGACTATAGCTTCAACAATATATGTCAAAACTAATAACCAAAGAGAATCTCTTCTAAGATACCCTAACAAAGCTTCTGCACTTCTATGGTATGTAAAGAAGATAGTCGAAACAGTATGCAGTTTAGGTATAGATAAAGCCATAGTGTATGAGCCTGCTCTGTGTGAAATATCTAAGGAATCAGAATTCCGTTTTGGATATAAGAAGGAGTACATCATAGAGATGTACGAGTTTCTCGTAGAGGAAAATTGTTGTCAAAGCCTCTACATCTTCGGCAATACCACGCCCATGCTACTTGAAACAATAGCTAAAATATCGACACTTGAAGAAGTTGGTTTAAGCTTTGTCACAACACCAAGAAACACTACCTTGACAATACTAAGTATTTTAAGACATTCAGGAAAGAAAATTCGAGCAGGTCTAATATCAAGGAACTTAGATTCTATTGAAATAGATAGCGTTATAGAAGATAGACTCAACTACTTGCTTTCACAGGGCATTAAAGTCGTAAGTATTTTACCTGAAGGCCCTATCTATACGAGAGTAGTACATGGGGATCTCTATAGTAACTATCTTCGCAAATTTATTGAAGCCAGAAAAGCTCTTAAGAAGCTTGGCACTACCTGGTCTTAGAGGGATAGAGGGATTCTCTCTAGACTCTCTGAGGATTATGATGAGTGGTGACGGAACGGATATCAGGATAAATGAAGAGAAGACGCCTCACTGAATTAAGTATGCTTCGTCATTGAATTCGATGATATGAAGTCATGCTGAAACTACTCGTTGAAATATACTGGATTTCCTACCACTATTCTTTGAGCTGGTTATAGCGTTTAACAACACCGATAACTTAATTCTTAGACCTACAGCCATGAAAGCTATATCGTGAAGTTCTTCACATATATCTTCTGAATCACATTTAGTTCTAGCACTATCAATAGCCCTTAGCACAATGTCTGTACCGTGAATTGCTTCTCTTAATAGATCTTCCAGACTCTTCCTTCCTATCATATATATCACCAAATACACCTTAGTTGTTCTAGACATAGCGAGTGTTAAGTTCGAGTACTACTCCTCCTAATGTAAGGTTGAGAGTTTATACAGTTTATAACTGGTTTCACCTTTGTAATCGCTATGCAAAAACACCAAGACTATATGTATAAATACACTTATATCTCAAGCTCTCTTAGTCCCGAAGATTCTTCAAGAATGTTACTAGCTTCGTAAGTGCTTCACCTGCTTTAAGTCTTATAGAGATATCTGCAATCCTAGTTATTGGTGTATCCTCAATGTTTACCTCTATTATTTTAGCACCTCTATCTTTTGCTAAAAATGGAAGTAAAGCAGCTGGCATAACAACTCCACTTGTACCTACAATTAGCATACAATCGCATTGCCCTACGAGCTTTAGTGCTTTTTCCCATTCTTCCTTTGGTAGAGGCTCTCCAAACCATACAACGTCAGGTCTAAGAATTGATCCGCAGTGAGGACATCTCGGTAACGTTTCTTCTGGTGGTTTAGAGAGATGCAGTTTGAAGTTGCAATTCGTACATCGAATTCTCCTTATACTTCCATGCAATTCAACAACACATTTTGATCCTGCTTCTTGATGCAGTCCGTCAACATTCTGAGTAATAATGCACTTCAAAATCCCGATATTCTCTAGTTCAGCTAAGGCTTTATGAGCTGGATTAGGTTTTGCCGAGAACACAATTTCCATACGCCACCTATACCACTCCCATACTAAAGCTGGATTACGTTGAAAAGCTTCGGGAGTTGCAAGTTCTTCTGGTCTATATCTACGCCAAAGACCTTCACTACCTCTATACGTTGGAATTCCACTCTCTGCTGAGATACCAGCGCCAGTCAATGCTATCAAGAACTTGCTTCTGCGGATTATCTGAGCAGCCTTCTCGATTAGGTGTTCAGACTCGGTGGAACTCATCATATCTCAGCCTCGGACACCCTCATCACCAGAACCAATATCAAGCTACTGAGTGGAGCTCTATTATGGTATCCTCAGCTAGGAATAGATTAGTTTATGGTTTGGAGATTATGAGAAGAACAGGATTCATAGTTCTTGGTTTCCTGGCACTACTCTCAATACTAACCATAGCACTCATCTATGTTCAGCTATACACGAAAATCCATTACACCTACACTCTCCCTACACAAACTCCATATGTAGAGAAGTCCAGGGCATACCCTATAGAGACTTTAACTAACATCAGCAGAGAGATAATCCCTAAGCATATCAGAATACTTGTACTAGTGGACAATAATCCTAATCCCAATACCACAAAATGTATTAATGTTTGGGGTCTCAGTATAGCTATAGAAATCAACGGATCTTTGATACTGTTCGATACAGGACCTTCACCTGAAGTACTTAAACACAACGCCATTGCTATGGGTATAGACCTCTCTCAAGTAGATATTGTAATCATATCTCACGAACATAGCGATCACTATGGGGGAATCAAGGCTGTTGTCAATGCAAACAAGTCTGTAAAGATCTATATACCTGCAGATTCATCTACAGCTTTCAAATCATGGATTAGATCTTTAACTACCAATATAGTTGAAGTACGTAAAACTATCGAGATTATAGAGAATGTGTACGTATTCAAAGAGATGTACGGACCACCATACGAGATAGCACTTGTTATCGCTACCAAAAAGGGTTTAATAGTCATAGTTGGATGCAGCCATCCCGGTATCGTAAACATGTTAAATGAAATTAAAGAGGACTTCAATAGCAGTATATGGATTGTACTTGGAGGATTCCATACATTCTATCTCAATAAACAGGAAGCAAATGAACTAATAAGGAAACTGATTTCATTAGAAGTAGAGAAAATAGCTCCAATACATTGTAGTGGTGACACTATAAGACATTTATTAAAGCAGAAGTACCCAGAGCATTACATAGAGTTAGCTGTGTGTAGAAGCCTCAACATAAGCGATACAAAGTACCACGTACATGATGATCCAGCTAAAAGCTGACTTCGTGATGGATGCTGGGGGTACTGATACTCTATCTAAGCTTGAACTGCTGTGATGATCTCTACCAGCACTGAATAGTGATGTATCCGAACCTCACTGAGCAATAAACACATAGCAGGTGTAGTAGAGCATAGCAGAGCAGAAGCTGCGTCAAGTATAGACCATGATGATTTACAGCCGGATCTGAAATATGATGAACCAACACCTAGCTGAAATATGAATTCCTCGGAGTACTCATGATATGCTATAAAGTACGTTGAAACCCACATAGTTAGATGATGAGTACTCCCCAGCTAGAACGGTGAAGAGAATTCCTTTAGCTGATTAACCAAGTCAGTATCGTGGTAACATGAAGAGTAATACCATAAGATCTATACTCAACAAGATTATCTGGACTCATACTAGGGAAGATCTTGAGAAGTATTTTGTAGCAATTACGGACAGGTCTTGGGGAGATAACGAGAGGTACATTCCATTATCAGCAATAGAGTCCATAAATAGGCACTATATCTACGTTCGTGAAGAAAACAAGTTTGTACCTATACCAATTCATAGAATTAAAAAGATTGTTCGAATTGATAGAGGAGAAATTATCTGGTCACGCTATGATTCTGATTCTACTTAAATCCTGGAGGTCTTACCTTGACTACTTCCTTATTGACAAGTGTTGGTGGTACTCTACCTTCATAGAACGCTATCAAGTTCTCAGCTACGAGCTCAGCCATAGCATGTCTTGTTTCGTAGGTTGCACTACCTATGTGAGGTGCTAGAACAACATTCTTGAAGGCAGTTATCGGATGATTTGGATCTAGTGGTTCTTGTTCATGGACATCTAGTCCTGCTCCTGCTATCCAACCTTCTCTTAAAGCTTTAACAAGAGCATTAGTATCAATAACAGCACCACGAGCAGTGTTTATTATTATAGCACCTTTCTTGACCTTTCTTAGCCTCTCTTCGTTTATCATATGGTATGTCTCTTTAGTTAATGGTACATGTATTGTTATTATGTCTGCTTCCTGAAGTAGCTGATCTAAGTCACGATATTCAACTCCAAGTTCTTTCTCTAAATCCTCTCTTCTAACTATGTCGTAGTATATGACCTTCATTCCAAAGCCTTTCACAGCTATTTCAGCAACTCTGGAACCGATTCTTCCTAGTCCAATAACTCCTAGTGTTTTACCTTTGAGCTCAATACCTAGCATCATTAGTGGATGCCAACCAGTTTTAGTTCTATACCATTCACCCCATCGAACAAAGTGATCGGCTTCAACGATTCTTCTAGCAACAGCTAAGATCAAAGCCCAAGTTAGTTCTGCAGTTGCCTCGGTTAGTACTCCAGGTGTATTAGTTACATATATTCCTAGCCTAGTAGCACACTCAATATCTATGTTATCGTAACCAACAGCATATTGAGCAATTATTCTAAGTTTCTTGGCCTGTGTCAATAGATTAGCATCTATTCTATCTGTTAGCAGTGTAGCCATTGCATCTACTTCTCTTGCCTTCTCTAAGAGTACTTCGTATGGAGGTGGTTCATAGCGATCCCATACCTCAACATCGTAATACTGCTCGAGTTTCTCTATAACGTCTTTAAACAATTCACGTGTAATGAATAGCTTTGGTTTAGCCATAAGGAACCCCTCTTTACTACAAAATTGGTAACGTAGATATAAGTTTTGACCTCTCAGTTCGGGGATGCCTTCATCATATTGTCAGAGGGTCGAGCTTTGATGCGGGCTCTCACATCATCGATACCTACAAGTTTTATCTTTTTCAGTCGGGATAAACTGTTTACAGTAACAGATTCAGATACATAGCACCAGCAATGATGAACCTCCATCGAGCTGATGCATGATGATAGCGGATTGTACTGAGATCCAGTTAACCGAAAGTAATGACTAGCTACGGTCAGTCGGAGTCAAGCTAAATTTTTGGGCTCCTAAACGAAAGTAGATACGGGTTCAACTCATGGAGGAATTAGCAGAGGAATCGCTATGTTTATCGAAGTATAGTGTCGTCGATATAAGCAACGACTTACCAAAACAATACGAAGGATTTGTGCTAGCTCCTGTAGTATGGGATGATATGAGTGAACAAACTATTAGTTTAGTTTCAAAGATTGTATCGCTCATCTATAGTAATTCACTCAGAAAACGTATTTTAGTAGATAACAAGAGAAGAGAGCTTGAGCTTCTACGTATAGCTAAAGATCATTTGAAACAGTTAACACTTCATCTTGCTACTGAGGTGAAGTTACTAGATTTAGACTACATTGTGTTAGCGGTTCTACAGAAGAAGAGATTAACAGCTCTTTCAGCTATCTTCAGATCACAACCTTTAGAAGAAATATATCGATACGAAGTCTTAGAAGATGAAATTGTAGTAGATGAAGATAGTGAAAAGCCCAGAGGCTATGTTGTTATAGTAACTAATCAAGTATTGAGCAAGCAGATGATGGAGCGCCTAGGGTTCTGGATTAATAGATTAATTGAACACTATAGTACTAGGCTAGGAATTAGAGCTCTAAAGATAGACTTTGTTTATGAACGAGATCCTCAAAATATCAATACGAGACCTCCAAATGTTAAAGTACTAAGAATTTCTTGTAAGAATAACAACATGATACAGATAACTATGAGAGAAGACTATGGTAAACCCGTGACCATAAGAATTCCTATAGCAAAACCAAGTTGGTCTATAGCTGATCTTCCTACAAGATTAAGAGACGACATCGAATCCTTAATCATCGCTCCTATAAGAGAAGGAGCAAAATATGCTCCACGAGGCCTTCTCATCGTAGGCCCACCTGGTGTTGGTAAATCTGTTGCTGCCGAAGCTTTAGCTAATGCCTTAGGCAAAGGAATCGTTAGACTAACTCCTAGCAATTACCGCTCTATGTGGTATGGAATGACAGAAAAGACTTTAAATAAGATATTTACAGCGGTAAGGAAAAGAAAGGATGTAGTTGTTCTAGTTGATGATGCGGATTTCCTTGTACATAGACTACACGCACTCCATGAAGCATACATAGCTGAAGTGAATGTATGGCTAAATATTCTCCAGGATATGACTAGACCCTTCACTATAATGACTACAAATGCACCAGAACTCATTGACCCAGCACTGTTGAGACCGGGTAGACTCGATATAGCTA
>CAZUDD010000054.1:0-8639 GCA_964619665.1 uncultured Desulfurococcaceae archaeon
TGCGGCGGCCGGGATTTGAACCCGGGATCTCCGGCTCGGCAGGCCGGCGTCCTAGACCAGGCTAGACGACCGCCGCATCCTTGAAGGCATATCGTATTCTTAGGGTTAAAAATTTATTGAGTGATTCAGCACTTCCGGCTCTCTTCATCGCAGATCTTTACTCAAGAGACCCTCTACTCATCATTAAGTGAATAGATTAGAATTATTATGGTAGCCGGGCGGGGATTCGAACCCCGGTCACGGGGGTTCTCCCCGGTATCGGGCCAGAGCCCCGCATCCTTGGCCGCTAGACGACCCGGCTACCTATTTCCCAATTTCCGTTACATAACTAAACCCCTTAAAGATTTTTAGGATTCTTAACCTTGTAATCCAGTATTTATTATGGATAGAGGGTGTAGCTATTGATTATAGTGATAGGCTTGTATGTGAAGGATCTCAACAACTTCTTGAACTATGTTAAAGCGAAGGGATGCAATGTTGCTGAAGGGCCTCATAGTGTATTGCTGGATGATTCTGAAGTTGGATGTTGGTATATACTAAAGAATTCAAAGATTATTGGAGAGATAGTTGTACACTACATAGACTCTCACTACGAATATCTAAAGACATTACCTCCTCAAGCTAGTGATCAAGATATCATTAGAGCGCTGTTAGAAGCAGAAAAACAAGGTCTTTGGAGAGTACCTGTAGAGCCAGTAATAGCTGTTTTCTATGAGGAGGATGTCATTTTGAGAGATATTCTAAGGTATCGAGATGAGTATCCAGATGAAAAAACAAAGTTTTGGTTTGAAAAATATTCCACAAACAGTTCACCTTATAAGAACTTCATAATGTCGTCACTATCTACCAGAATTTCAATTCTTGGAAAAAGATGGTAAATAGTCTAGCCCTATAGTTTTGAGAATGTTTCTTCTATTATCTCTTTAGCAATCCTTTTAACTCTAGATACAAATTCAGCATCAGCTCTATACCATATATCTACGTGGATATCGCCTTTCACGAGTTTACTCATTAAAACCACGGATCTACCAACGTTAGCCACATCCACGATAAACTTTTCATTCTCTAATGCAATTCCTTCAGATTCATAGTACGCTAAACTCCATGGAGGGATAATTGCTCCCATACTATTAAAAGTAACCATCAGATTCTGAATAACAGCTATTGCCCCACTATCATTACCAACAGCTATAAAACCAACAACTTTTCCTTCAAGTCTACTTCTACCCTCAGTAAAGATAGCATTTTCAAGCACTGTAATCCTATCGATAAAGTTTTTGAGAGGTCCTGGGACATTATACCAGTATATAGGTGTTGATATTATAACGCCATCACATCTATTAAGATCTTCAATTATATTGCGAATAAAGTCATTAAATATACATGGATACCTACAAAACATTGTGTTATCAGATACACATCCAATACATGGCTGTATATCATAGTCATAGAGATTGTATAGTTTTACACTTTTTGCTCCCTCCATCTCAGCGATTCTCAATGCAAGTTTTAGAGAAAGCAGTGCATTACCATATGTTCTAGGTGTAGCTGTTATACCAACTATGTATACCACCGTTATCACCAGAACAGATTTATTATAGATGTGGAGTACAGGAATAGATACTACCTAAAAGCTTTAAAATTTAACAGAATAGAGATACTCTATCGCGAGCTCTCTCAATAGCTTTTGAGAATTCATAGACATATGTCAATGCTTTAACACCTTCAACTGGATCTCTGAACGCAGGTATTCCAAGTTTACGGGCTTTCTCTATGTATTTCATAGTGTAGCTTCCCCCAGGTGCTATGAATACAAATGGTTTACTAGTTCTATCTTTAAAGTACTTTAAGACATCTATCAATTCATCTGCATTTAATGCTGGTGATTGTAGCAATGCTATGACCATAACCATGTCTACATCGTCATCGGACAATACTATTTCGATAGCCTTCCTATATCTATCGGCTGGTGCATCACCTAATATATCAACAGGATTATAAGGTGAAGCAGCTGGTGGTAGCACCTTACGAAGTCTATCAATTGTTTGTTGAGAGAGCTCAGCTAATTTAAGACCCATTATCTCAGCAGAATCTGTTGCTAAAACACCAGCACCACCACCATTAGTAACTATTGCTAGTCTATTGCCTTTGGGTCGAGGTAGGTTCTGTAAGGCGTTTATAGCTATTAAGAGATCGTGTAAATCGTCAACGAGTATACCTCCGACTTGTTTTATAGCTGATAGATAGAGCTCATATGATCCAGCAAGACTACCCGTATGTGAGGCTACTGCTCTACCACCTCGCTCTGTTTTACCTGCCTTCAATACTATTACCGGTTTTCCTTTTGCTATTGCTTTGACTATTGAACAGAGAAATCTTCTACCATTAGAAACACCCTCTATATAGAGAGCTATTATTGATGTCTTGCTGTCCTCCGCTAAATACTCTATGAGATCGGATTCCGTTACGTCTGCAGCATTTCCATAACTTACAAACTTGCTCATACCAATACCTTGTTCCGTAAACCAATCCAACAGTGCTGCTCCTAGAGCTCCACTTTGTGAGATAAACGCTACATTACCTGCACTTGGCTTAGCTTGTCTATCGCTAGGATTGAATATAGTATCAAGACCTGTATGTGCATCATATACTCCTAGACAATTTGGCCCTATGATTCTCATACCATATTTACGAGCTATTTCAACAACTTTTTGCTCTCTTTCAATTCCTTCACCTCCTATCTCTTTGAAACCTGCTGATATTATTATGGCACCCTTAACACCCTTTTTACCACATTCCTCTAGTACTTGAGGTACAGAAGGTGCTGGTATAGCTATAACGACGAGATCTATACTTTCTGGAACTTCAAGAACAGATTTGTAGCACTTAAGACCAAATACTTGATCGTATTTTATGTTTATGGGTATAATCTTGCCTCTGAATTTTTCCAGAAGATTCAACATTATAGCTCTTCCAATAGTTCCTTCTTTCTCTGAGGCACCAATTACAGCAACAGTTTTAGGCTCAAAGAAAACATCTAGATTCATAGACTCTTATCCCCATTCTATGCTGTTGGCTTTACAGGAATTATACATATAAATCTAGCTCGAGAAGATCCTATGTTCCAATATTCATGTTCGAGATTTGGTGGAATAAATATCGCCATTTCGGGCTCCAAATCGAAAATCTCATTTTCAACTCTAATTCTAACCCTACCTTCCAATACGAATATCTCGTGTTCCCATGGATGTTTATGTGCCGGTATATGCCCATTAACACCCATTTCAAAGACTCTCATTGCATAGGTTGGAGCTTCACTTGTTGAGAACAATACGCGAATCCAAGTGTTTTTAGCATTCTCTACCTCTACACGGTCTACATCTGAAACCCTAACAACTTTAGGTTTTGTGAGAACCAAAGTACTAGCACCTTAGCAATAGTATGCTATGACTAGACTTAAAGATAGTTGTTCAGCAAGGGAACGGTCATCACCTTTCAGCTCGTCGTGATTTCATCACCTTTTAGCTAAGGTTCTCCTATGTGTTTTTGACTATTCTTCTTAATATTGGTATGCACTTCAATATATCGCTATATGTTGATGGGATATATGGTAGAGTCTTCTTGAAGATGCTTCTGTAGTGTGCTGAAATCTTTAAAGCTATACTTACAATATTATCAGTTCTTGCTTCTTTAATATACTTCTCAATGCATTCTCTTAACTCCATAAACAACTTTGCATTACTTTCCAATAACAGCTTTAGTAGATATACAACATTGAATTGAGCTATAGTTCTATTGAATGTTTTTACATCTAATTGAACTTTTAGTGTATGAGTATGTGGTATCTCAATACAGTCAAGTTCATGTTTATGTGCATAACAGTCAAGAGGATCAAGCACTATATCTAGTTTTCTAGATAGATAGACATTGTTTTTATCGTGAACTAGATCTAGGCGCAACATTAATCCATTGTATTTGTATATGGATACACATTCCTTCTCTGATAAATGTCTTGTTAGCGCTGAGATGGTTTTCCAAAAACTTTCTATGGTACTATAGGATTTTATTCCATGCTTTTTTAGCTCGTGTGTCGTGACTGCAGGTATGTCAACACATAGTAAATTATTTTCAGCACATAGCATAGCTTTGCGAAAGGCTGAATCTATGATCAACATTATTGCGCTTTTTAGATTCATGGTCTTTTCGTACCTAATACATTCTCTAAATTGTTGTGAAGCGTTGGTGGAACCCAGCTACACCTCGAAGATATTCTATGGTGGTACTACACAAAAGGTTTTCCTAGACATATCTTCATGGGGCTTTCATCAGCATGAGAGTACTTCTAGCACTACCGCCTGACCTCCATAACCTTGAAATATATCGTGTTGCTGGTATTAGAGCTCCTCCTCTCGGTTTAGCATACATAGCTTCAGTTCTTGAATATAAGGGTCATAAAGTCAAAATTGTTGATAGTCCTACGCTAAAGATAAGTACCAAGGAGTTCATAGATATAGTTAGGGAATTCAAACCAGAAGTAATAGGCTTTTCAATTCAAACACCATTCGCTCCAAAAGCTTATTCAATTGCAAAATTGATTAAATCTCTTGATCCTTCAATTATCACTATAGCTGGAGGTCCTCATCCCACTTTTCTATATGAAGAAGCGTTGTCCAATCATATAGATATAGTTGTAAGAGGTGAAGGAGAGAAAACCATAGATGAACTTATCGATGTACTTGAAACTCATGGTCTAGACTATGAGAGATTAAAGAATGTTAAAGGAATAGCGTTCAAGTACAGGGATAGAATTGTTGTTACACCGAAAAGAGACTACATTCTAAATCTTGATCTACTACCAAAACCAGCTCGACATTTATTGCCGATGGATAAATACACACTCTTCAAAAAACCCATAAGAGTAGTACATGTAGTAGCATCGCGTGGTTGTCCTTATGGATGTATATTCTGTTCAACATCATATTTCTGGGGTCGCTGTAAGAGATGGAGAACAGCTAAGAGTGTTGCTGATGAAATTGAAGAAGCTGTGGATAAATACAAAGTTAGGCATGTTGCATTTGTTGATGATGAACTTATCGAGAATAGGAAATTTATATATGAGCTAGTGGAGGAGGTAAAGAAGAGAGGATTAGATTTAACCTTTAGCTGTGGTGCAAGAATAGATCATGTTGATAGGGAGTACATGAAGTATCTCTATACAAACAATTTTGTCGCTTTATATTTTGGTGTTGAATCAGCATCTCAAGAAACTTTAAACAAAATTAAGAAAGGAATAACAGTAGATCAGGTCAATAAAGTGTTTGAGTGGAGTAAAGAAATTGGCTTGTTCGCAGTAGCCTCATTCATAATAGGATTTCCTTGGGAAGATGAATCGGATATACGTAAAACAATAGACTTCGCATTAAAACTTAATCCAAATTATGCTCAATTCACAGTAGCAACACCTTATCCAGGTACTCCATTATTTGAATATGCAGTTGAAGAGGGTCTTATAGAGGATTGGAATTGGGAACACTATACAACTCTAAGACCTGTTATGAGGACCTACAAGTTAACTTTAAGTAAATTAAGAAGACTTCTCAGAGAGGCATATATGAAATTTTATCTTAGATGGAGCTTCATCTTTAGAGAGCTAAAATCTGGAAGAATTCTTGATCTTCTTCCTAAACTCCTAGAAGAGATTTTTAAGGCATTCATTGAGAGAATGGGTTTGAAGTAGGTGAGATAGATGGATTCACGTAAAGAAAAACAAAATAGAGGTGGTCTTGGAGCATTCCTAGCCACAGCTCGGATACTCTTTGATAATCCCCTCATACGTATGTTCTTAAAAATAGCAGCTGTCAACACAGTAATGTGTAAGCATATTTGTGATGAAGGAGAGCAGAATATAGACTCTTCAGCTATATACCATGCACTTTCAGTATTTGCAGGTATAAGAGTTGAATGCCCTATCTCAACAAGATTTCTCATAGACTTTCTGAACACGATTCTAAGAATAGGAATCCATGTCATGCATGGTGATGATAGGGAGGTTGCTAAGGCTCTTAAGGATCCTGCACTTCGTAGAGGTGTTGCACTGGTTCTCAAAGGTCTTGGACTTTATGGTGTTACAGTTCCCCAAAAACTACCAGCACCCTTCTTAATAGTGTGGAACTTTACTAACATGTGCAACCTAAGGTGTATGCATTGCTACCAACGTGCTGATGCACCATTAAGTGATGAGCTAAGCCTCTATGAAAAGCTGAGAGTTGTTCATGAACTCGACAAGGTTGGAGTGGCTGCAATTGCTTTAAGTGGTGGTGAACCCTCAATTCATCCTGATTTCCTGACAATAATTAAAGCTATAGCTGCAAGAGGTATGTATGCAGCAGTAGCAACTAATGGATGGAGGTTTGCTGATATAGACTTCATGAAAAAAGCTGTTGAGGCTGGTCTTCGATACGTAGAGGTTTCCGTAGATAGTGCTAATCCAAAGAAACACGATGCATTTAGGGGTGTTGAAGGTTCCTGGGCTAGAGCTATAAAGGCACTTGAAAATGCTGTTAAGCTAGGAGTAAACCATGCTATGGCAGTAACTATAACTAAGATGAATATTAATGAGATTGACGATATCCTTGATTTAGCTCAGTCGATCGGGGTAAAACGTGTTGTATTCTTCAACTTCGTACCTACTGGTCGTGGTGTTGAGATAAAGAATCTAGATCTAGATCCAGTTGAAAGAGAGAAGTTTATGCGCAAAATATATGTAGAGATGAAGAGAAGAGGTATTGAGATTGTTACAACAGCTCCTCAATATGGTAGAATAGTTCTTCAGGCTAGTATGGGTAGAGAGATCGCGCCAACACACTTTGCTGTTCAGAGAGATCCAATAGCTAAAGCTGTTGCTGAATTTGTAGGTGGATGTGGTGCTGGTAGAATATATGCAGCAATACAACCCAATGGAATTGTGACTCCCTGTGTCTTTATGCCTATATCTGTTGGCTCTTTAAGAACATCATCTTTTGCTAAGATATGGAGTGAAAATGAGCTATTACTTAAGCTAAGAGATAAATCTAATCTTAAAGGTCATTGTAGGGTATGCAACTTTAGAAATGTTTGTGGTGGATGTAGAGCTAGAGCTTATGCATATTTCAATGATCCATTAGCACCAGATCCAGGTTGTATATACAACGTTGATGAATGGAGAAAAATCCAGAAAGAAGCTCTTAAAGGTTATGAGATGGTAGTTGAAAGCTCAAAGTGATTTAAGGTCTTCAGCTATTACCTCTGCTACTCTTTTACCTGATAATAGCATTGAGCTGAATATAGGTCCCATCCTAGGAATTCTATGTAGTGCTGCTACAGCCATTCCAGCTACATAAAGACCAGGTAAAACCCTTCCTGTTTTCTCAACAACTAACCTTTCTCCTTCCTCTGCATAAGCTGAAGACTCCGTAAATACTTGTAGACCTGTCTGAGGTACTTTTCTAGCTACAATTTTGAGAATTTCAGCATTATGACCTGTAGCATCGACAACAGCTTTAGAATACACAAACATAGGATCTACATGTAGACCTGATAGTACAACGGCATTCCATTGTATAGCCACACCCTCTATTCGTAATGGACTAAACCTTATTATTACATCCTCTACGTGAACTCCATGTATGATCTTAGCACCAGCATCAATTGCAGCACTAGCGAGTTTCGCCATGAGCTCTGCCGCTGTAACAACATATAATTTCTCTTCTTCATCAACTTCGTACTTAATACCAAAGTCTTTTAGGATAGGCAGTGCCTTCTCATCTACTACTATTTTATGGAATAGCATTCCTCCTCCACCAATACCACCACCGAAGGAAAGTCTTCGTTCAAAGATGACAACTCTGAAGCCTTTCTCAGCTAAATACTTACCAGCAGTTAATCCAGCAGGACCAGCACCCACTATGACGATATCGCTTTGAGAGATATTGATCCAATCTCTTAAGCTAGCTTTTAAGATAGCTCGTGATATCCTAGCTTCTAAAGGTGACGAATTAGTGTACAAGACTGCACCCTTAGGCTAGATATGAGGATGTATAGAGCAGAAAAAGATATCTCGAGAAGATTCTTCTTCGAAGTTACTTAGAGTATTTCTCCCATGCCTTGACAGCTGCTTCAGCCATAGACTTTATAACTCTGTAGGGATCCTGAGCTTTCATGATTGCTGAAGCTACGAGAACACCAGCTGTACCAAGTCTGATAGCAGCTTCAACATCATCAGCTGTTGTTATGCCTGCGCCTGTAAGTATGATCACTTCTTTGTTTACACTCCTAACGGCATCTACAGTACTCGTAACTACTTCAGGTTTAGCTTTGGATACAGCAATTCCTGTTCCAATGAGTTCTGGAGGTTCTACTGCAACTGCTGTAGGATTGAGAGCTGCAACAGCTTTTGCTGCTTGAGGTGTATCAGCACAAACAAGTGTTTCTAAGCCTAAATTCCTAGCTTTCTGAACAATTTCAACTATTTGATCTAGTCTCAATCTATGCTCACTATGGTTTACAAGTACACCCTTTACACCAACTTCTTTCAATGCATCTATTGGTATCCAACCAGTATAGGCTCCAAATCCATATGGTTCAGCATGTTGTGCATACAC
>CAZUDD010000055.1:0-8557 GCA_964619665.1 uncultured Desulfurococcaceae archaeon
CTATATAGGTATGTAGATTCATTAAACGTTTTTACTATGTTCACCCAGATTCTATTCAGCATCGACTATGAACTCTAGTGCTTAATTTTCAATACTCTATGATATGTTTTGGGTGTACTCTTTGAATAGTGAAGAACAGATTAGTCCTGAAGTAAGTCCAGAGATAGAGCAAAAGAGAGAGTTATTGATTAAGGCTTTTCGTAATCTTAGATCAGCAGCTCTACTAATGTTGATAGCATATGTTCTTATAGCTGGTGTATGGATTGCAGTTCTATCCATTATCTTTACAGGTATAACAGTGCCGTTTGCACCACCACATGGTGAAGGAGAGGAGTGGAAGTGGAGTTTCATAGCTATAGAGGGTATTCCACAGTATGTACCTACAACTCAAGAACGTGTAACTATAACTGTTAGAACAACAACAGTAATACCAAGAATACCATTTATACCACCAGCTCTCATACTAGCTACATTAACGATATTCTTCTGTGCAATTGCAATACTTGTACTTGTATTGGTCGCAACCTATGCTAAGCTACTTCCTGGTGCAAAAGCATTAGCACAATATAACCCTGATGAGTTTGGAACAGCATCAACAATGATTAGAGTTGGCTATATAGCAGGACCATTAATAGGAATTCTAGCTCTTGTTCTATTGATTATAGGAGCAGTTATCCAGAACTCAGCTATAGTCTTTAGTGGTCTTGGTATTGGTATAGCGGCAATAATCCTTCTATTCATAGGATTTATAGGGTTAGTAATACTATGCTTCAAGATTAACAGTGTATTCGAATCATCAATGTTCTTAGCAGCAGGAATACTATTTATCGTAGGGATATTCGTAGCAATATGTGATTTAATAGCATGGATACTAGTATATGTAGGTGCAAGTGAAATACTTAGAAAAGTTCAACGTGGTGAATTAAAGATATAGAAAAAGAGTAGGTTCTTTTTATAGAATTTCGTATCTTTGTTGAATTGCTGAAGCTCCAATACCAGCTATTATTGTTGATATAGTTATTGTTGCCATGAATAAACAGAGATACTTCACGATATAGCTTTTTACAGGTGTAATAACCTCCATTGGGTATAGCTCTAGATATGTATGAACAGTTGTCTCTACGTATACTCCAAATGCACTAAAAGGAACTTCACTATGTGTACCTAGATGTTCTGTAACTGGAATACCTAGGAGAAGCCTGTCGATGTTTTTACATATTATATCCTCATGCATTTTGTGCTGAGCATTAGTGAGTATTACTTTGCAATTTCTCGACATACAGACTGGATAGACATCTACAATTGCTTTAGAACGTGAAGTCTCTATTCTACCAAACCATTCAACATAAATTTCTGTTTCTTGACGAACAACAGCTTTGACTATTACACCAGGTTTAAAGATATCAATAAAAGTATTGAAGTTTTGTGTCATGGATAGAACAAGGCCTAAGAGCATTGCTAAGACAATACCTAGAATAATGTATCCTGTAACACCAAATGATGGTTTTTCAAGCTCTTTTACATCTGGTTCAACACCTCGATATTCACCACGTTTAAATGCCTCTCTTAGCTCCTCAATTCTCTTCTTAGACACGAAGAGTGGTGTTAATGCAAATCCACATATAAAACCACATATGAGCAAATACAGCTACTCTAGGCTCTATAAGGGGTATTATCATCTGTAGAATAATCCAGAAAAGTATGAAGTACTTCATCTTCACCTTTACACACATACATGAAAAACGAATACAGAAACATTTCCATATTCTTGAAGCTGGATATAAATATAGATATGCAGCAATCAATCCTGAGATAGCTCCAGAAGCACCTACAACTGGTGTTATGAGGTCTACCCTATTCAGGGCTAAGGTATATAGTGTGTGTACAACTATAGCCATATAGCCACAGAATAGATAGAATACAATGTATTTAGCTCTACCCATCAGCTTCAATATTATCACTAACTAAGTATAGGAATATCATATTCGATAATGTGTGGAGTATACCTGCATGTATAAACATAGACATAAATGTCTTTATATTTAGAGGATTGAGAAGGAATTCTAGTGGTGTTATAGCATAGTCATAAACTAGTTCTGGATGACTAATCATCATAGGAAACGTAATTATGAATACTGCACAATTGAATGCTATGAGAGTAATATGTAGCAACTGGAATTATCTTTGGACTAGTATCTAGGAGTTCACGACTCATTGCATCAAATGCATGTGTTACCACAACTTCTTCACTAGATATACCGATGTCTGAACTATTTTTAGAGAAGAACTATACTTCATATCCATACAGAACTTCTTTTAGGTAACAATTATCTAGGTTATGTATATTAGGTCATAACAGCTATAATCGGTAGCAACAAGTTTTAGAGATCTTAATCTACATAATTATGTGTCTGTAATACACGTAGATCTTTGGTGATGACTTGATAAACAATGTGATTACCTGGATAATGTTTGTATTCACAACCATAATAACTATAGCTGGTGTTCTACTCATAGTAATAGGCTATAGACTTAAACCATCGCTATTCCTAGGTTTTAGAATTGGTTACGCATATATCTCGAGATATACATGGAGAAAACTCAATATCTATTCAGGTATTAGTTTCATTGTTTTAGGCTCTATACTCTATCTATTGATATTCTCTGGATTAACACCACCAATTCTATTGATAGTTCTTCCTCTTGTACTTGTAGCTATACTCATAGGATTGACTGAGTATGGTGCTAGACTAGCTGAGAAAGAATTGATTAGGATGGAAAGCATTGAAAAAGTTGAGTATGAAAAGCTGAGAAGTATAGAAGCAGGTTTTATACCTATAGCTATAGCCTCTATATCGATACCAATATTCATCTACTTCTTAATAATGTACTATCCACTACTACCTGAGAAAATAGCTATTCACTTCGATATAAAGGGTAAACCTGATCTCTATGCTGATAAAAGTAGTGGTTTACTCTACATATCACTAGCATTCATAGTCATAACTGCAATCTCACTCTTCTTCTCTTATCTAAGTATTAAGAGACCAGAGAGTTTCTATAGACCGATAATACCGTTTACGTTAATGCGTAGAATTGCATCAGCTATAAACATCCTCTTAAGTATACTGATAATAGTTATACTCTTAGCATTTGTAGATACAATATGTTACAACGTCTATAGGTTTCATATAGTTAGGATAGAGTTTATGCCTATAGTGATCTTAGTACCTCTATTCATAGTCATAGCATACATCGTATCAATAGCGACAAAGATTAGGAAGATCTATAGAGAGAAACTGGGTAAACAGATAGTGGTTCACTAAGATAAACTCTCTATACCTTGATAAGACGTGTAGTTGTGGGTGCTATACATGGACATAGACTATGGATTCAAAGACTATAGATACTGGTTTTCTATCCATGCTTTAGCACCAATAGAAAAACCATTTGTTGTTGAGATAAAGACATCTACAGGTCATAGATTGATAGTAGATGAACCCGAAGAGTATGGTGGTTCTAATAGAGGTCCTAATCCTATAGAGCTTTTCCTAGCCTCAATAGCAAGTTGTTTCGCCATATCTCTGCTAATACATGCTAAGAGAAGAAAAGTATCTATAGAGAGAATAGAGGTTAGCATCAGAGGTGAATTCGATATACGTGGATTTCTAGCTATAGAAGGTTTTGAATCAGGACTCAAAGACATAGTTATGAGTATAGAGATAGAGAGTAGCTCAAGTTGTAGAGATGTTGAGGAGGTTCTAAAGAAAACACTTCGAGGTTGGGTTGTAGGATCAACAATAGCTAGAACAGGTATTCTAAGAATCGAGAAGAAGATTATGTGTAGAGACTAAAACGAGATTAGAATACTCTTTCTATGGGTGTTCTATCATAATCACTATCGTTAGAAATAATCTTCTTTGCATTTACCCTTATCGCAACTGCTAGATGTAGAGCATCTTCATAGTCTAGTCGATAGCTATTCATTAGCTCTAGAGCTTTTACATGATCTTGAAGTTCTAGTGATACTATCTCTAGTCCTTGAAGCGATATCAATGCTCTTACGATAGTCTCTATAAAATCTCGATCTCTCAGAAAAGCACCTTTGAGTCCAGCAATCACTACAGCTAATTCATATAGTGTCAGAGTAGATGTTATGTATTCGCCTCGACGAGCTCTCTCAATAGACTTTATCCATCTATATGCTTTTTCACCAAACACTGGATGAGAACCAAGCCAATAAGCAAAGACATCGACATCTACGTACTTTCTCTCAACCATCTAGCTAATACCTCATTGAGAAACTCATCTATATCTCTAGGCCATTTCTCTATCCTGAAAACACCATAGTATTTATCAGCTACACTCTCAAGAGGTTCAAGAACAATCTTACCATTAACAACCTCAAGTTTTAGAAGAGAACCTTCTTCAATACCAAGAGCTCTACGAATATGTTTAGGTATAGCTATTCTACCTCGAGAATCAACTCTAACAATCTCCATAATAAACCCTCCAAATATCTAGAGCCTACAAAAGCTAATAAATACACCACTATATGCAGACCCCACTATATCCCAGGTTTGAGAAGTGAAGGAATGTAGTGTTATTATAGTATGCTGTATAACTTTGAGATAGTGGATAGTATGTTCTGGTATTGGAGATGTCTATAGTTTTTGGACCTGTACCATCTAGAAGACTTGGTGTTAGTCTAGGTATCAATAATCTACCTGATAAGATATGTACATACTCGTGTGTTTACTGTCAGGCTGGTAGAACAAGGATCCTCACTATAGAGAGAAAAAAGTTTTATGATCCAGATAAAATTGTTGAAGAAGTTCTTCAAGTTCTTGAAAAAGGTATTCGTGTAGACTATATCTCCTTTGTTCCTAATGGAGAACCAACACTAGATGTAAACCTAGGTAAAGAGATTGAACTTCTAAGAAACTCAATACCTAGTAGTATTAGGATTGCTGTTCTTACTAATGGATCACTTCTATGGATAGATAGTGTTAGAAAAGATCTTTCTAATGCTGATTACATCTCTATAAAGATTGATACTGTTGATGAATCTACATGGAAAAGAATTAATAGGCCATACCCTTCACTAAGTCTAAACAAGGTTTTGAATGGTATAGAGAGATTCTGTAGAGAGTTCAGTAATACGATTGTTGTTGAGACAATGTTTGTAGAAAACCTCAATACTAATAATCGTGACATAGAGAAGCTACTTGATTACTTATCGAGACTTGAAAACATAGCTAAGTACTATATAGCGATACCTGTTAGACCTCCAGCTGAACCATGGGTTTCCATCCCTAGTAGAGAAAGACTTGAAGAGATCTACGATGTTTTCTCTAGTATTCTTGGCAGTCATAGGGTTGGTAAACTTTTTGAGCTTGAAAAAGGAGAGTTCAGGTCTATTCATAGAGACTTTATTGAGTATATCAAGTCTATAGTTAAAGTCCATCCACTACCTCTTGAAAAAGTTGTTGAGATAGCTAAGTCTATGGGTATTGAACAAGATGTTGTTGAGATTCTAGGAAGTGTTGATGATCTTGAAGTTGTTGAGTATAGAGGTAGAGTATTCATCAAGATAAAGAGATGATCTATTCTCTCTGACCCCATCTAAACCTTTTACCAGGACCACCACTACCTCTCGTTTCATCAACAGCTCTACACACATTATTTGATCCACATCTTGGACATCTAACAAATTGTCTTGGAATCCAGGGAGTCTCGAATTGATAGCCACAGTTAAGACAAATCCATTTCTTTTTCAACAACTCTATCGCCAAAGACAAACTCTTTACAGAGTAGATATTCCTAGTCTATATGACTCAATTACCAAGCAACGACCTTACCCTATCCTTTGACCCCCATCTAGACAACCATAAGGAACTCAGTAGCTATTTCAAGCTGTTCTTTACAGGTAGAGCCTCTATCAATGCTATGATATAGCCACATATCGAGACCCCCTTGATTTCCAATAGTATCGAACTCTATCTCAAAAACACCATTCGAAGACCATAACCTGAGCTCTTTAACTACATCATTTATCATTTATCGAGATTAGAATACATGTAATACAATACTATCCAGAGATAAACAATATTTTAACACATCAACACAGCATACCTACTCCCTCAACTTTATTTAATCTTAGTTCTAAGATCAAGGTTAGTAATACACATAAACACCTATATCCAACCCTGAAATCTATCTTAGAGAAATGTTCAGAATAGGAAACAGGAATACTTCGATGACTTCATTCACTCTCTATTGTATCACAAAGGTAGCATCTATAGCTATCTAGCTAACTGATAGGTGTCAACAACAGGGTTTAGACTCCTATCACAGCATATCCATAAATAGGATTTGGCAAAACCGTGTACTGCTGAATACACATAATTTTGAGAACGATGTGTACATGCACCACTGTGATGGTGAGGTATAGCGAATCCTATTGTATTGCTTATACTAGAGCTTTGCACCAATGACATCATAGTCAACGATATGATTCAATATGGTAAATCTCTCTACCAAGAAATAGATAAAGATAGAGAATCCTCAAAGAGTAGATCCTGGTCTCCAGAGGATATTATTGTGGTAATATATGTCCAGTATATGCTTACGATGTATACAAGAACTCCAAAGCTTCATATTCTATATGTTAGAGACTTTATGGAGTTAGTCTATTCCCAGAAAAGCTCCTATTGAGAGAGGATTGATGAAATTGATTTTGCGTAATGTTGTGGTGCTGTATCTTTCTGCGTTTATCTCTGGCTTTATTAGGGGGTTCTTTCTATGGTTTTTACCTCTCTATACGCTTAAGCTGTTTGGCTCTAACATCTTAGCGTTGATATATACCTCTGCATATATTATCAGCATAGTCTTCTCGTTGATTGGAGGATTTATAGCTGATAGATGGGGTCGTAAACTCGTTATAGCGTTGATAGCTATTGTCTATGCATTCACTATGGGATTCTTCGCTGCATTACCTCAACATGAAATTGCATTGTTTCTACTTGCTTTCTCAATATTCTCATTATCGAATTTAGGTTCTAGCGCAGTTAGAGCTCTTCTTAGTGAATCTATTGATAGGGAAATTCTCGGTAAGGCATTATCAATACTTACTGTTGCAGGTATTACTGGCTTTGTATTGGGGTCTACAGCATTAGGATTCATGATCAGGGTCTCGAACATCAATGTCGTTGCCTATCTCATTGCTGTAATTGCCCTGTTAAGAGCAATTTCATGTCTACTACTTGTTGAAACGAGAAAACGTGTACAACATCGCGATATAGGCTTATACGTTAAGGCGTTGAAGTCTATGTTCTCTGATGTTAGGTTAAGGTGTATAACCGGTATAGTGTTTATTGATGGTGTTGCGGGTACAACCTTCTATCTATACCTTCCATCATATCTCAATCTATACGTTGGAATTCGCGAGGATGTGATAGGAATGCTCTACTCAGCTATGAGAATAGCTCAGGGTATTGGACAACCAATTTCGGGTCATTTTGTAGATAGATATGGTGAAAAGAAGGCTCTTCTAATCAATGCTGTAGGTTCAGCTTCTATGTACACTCTTCATAGTATTATCGATTATGTACAAGGGTATCACTGTTCTAGTACCCCTTATCGTAGGAGGGTTCTTTTCAGCATTTGGATCAACAGCATTGATGGTGTATATAGCTAGACATGTACCACAACATGTTAGAGCAACAGCATTTGGAGGCGTACAGTCATTGTCGATGATGTCTTCAGCTATTGCACCACCAATAGCTACAATACTATGGAATACAAGACCATGGCTACCCTTTGCACTTGATGCAGCACTCTCAACTCTTGTAATATCTGTGATATTGAAACTTCCTGAAAAGCCAATCACAAAAACAGATCGTGAACACAATAAATCTTAACTTCTAACTTAAACACAACGACTTCCTCTCCCCGTGACTACATTTCATGTAGAACTAAGTAGATATTGTCTCTACGATGTAATGTAGCTTTGAGTATCATTGAACTCTGATACGCTTCACCTTTAATCTACAGCTATATCTAGGCTAAGACAGACTGTATACGAAGAACACCTTTAGAAACAAGGCCTTGTACAGCAATACTCTGTATAGATAATTGGATAGTGGGTGAGGTACATGAGTTTTGAATCACTTGAGCTTAGGAACTGGGTCTATACGCTACATCCAAGACCTGTTGTAGTTGTTGTTGCAGGTTCATGGGATGAATATAGCGCTATGCCAGCATCGTGGATAATGCCTGTTTCTAGATCACCACCAGTAGTAGCTATAGCAATAGCTAGAACAAGATATACCTACGAACTAATTAAGAAGTATAGAGAGTTTAGCATATGTATCCTTAGTTCTGAACACCTAGACAAAATACATTTCCTAGGAACTAAATCAGGTAGAGAAATCAGGAATAAGATAGTTATTGCAGGATTAAGAAAAGAACGTAGTAGAAAGATTTCAACACCAATAATAGCCGAATCAATAGTTGTTCTAGAGTGTAGACTAAGAGATATAGTTGAAGCAGGTGA
>CAZUDD010000056.1:0-8539 GCA_964619665.1 uncultured Desulfurococcaceae archaeon
ACTCTATTGTGTAGGTATGATAAGCCTTACGCTGATCAGCTATGTTGACTAGCACTACTTGATTTCTTAGCTGCGCTATATGTCCTCCATGCGAATAGGATTGAAGCTGTTAAGCAGATCCACGTCATGGGCTCTAGTACTACTCATTATACAGAGTGCTACTATTGAGTAGTACTAGAGCTACTGCTAGGAATAGTGCTGAGAGCATAAACGCCATGATAGCTGCTGGTGGGAACTTCATGAATATCTATTGTTCATCCACGTAACCTCCTTTAGAACCTCAATGTAATTGTTTTATTTATATGGACGTCGAGATTCTCCATTAATGAGAAGTTCTCAATGCATTTATTAAGCTACTTTTATACTAGAAGCCGAGAGTAAAACAAGAAGGGTTTTTCGATGGAAAAATATATTGTTGACTTAGCTTTATCAGTATGTCTCTATGAAGTCCTCTGGTTTTGGTGGTTCTGGTTTTAGTCCTTTTCTTTGTCTAATCTTCTTTATGATTTCGGGTAGTAGAGAATCTGGTACTGGTGCCCATCTACTGAATTCAGTACCCCAGAATGCTCTTCCAGCACTTGCACTTCTCAATTCACTAGCTAAATCGAAACTCTCTGCTACTGGTATTTCAGCAATTATCTTAACGATGTTTCCTATTAGATGGAGTACATTTAGAATTCTACCTCTCTTCTTAGTAATGACTGTTGTTATATTGCCCATATAGTCAATGGGTACTTTAATTTCTAGTTTCTGTATTGGTTCAAGTAGTGTTGGTCTAGATGTCAACATAGCAGCATAGATTGGATTTCTAACAGCTGGATAGATCTGCGCAGGGCCTCGATGAGCAGGATCTTCGTGTATAACAGCATCATGTAGGATTACCTTTAAACCTCTAACAGGTTCTGCAGCTAGTGGTCCTTCTCTCATAGCTAATCTGAATCCCTGGATAATGGTGTCCTTAACTTCTCTTAGGTGTTGAACACCTGAGGTCATGTCTATAAATACATTGATGTTCTCGTCTATAGCCCAGATCCTCTTAGCTTCATCGTAATCCCAACCTGCTTGATCTTTGAGAATCTTAGCTCTCTTGTATGGATCCATATCTTCACTTACAATACCCTGTTGAATGAGCTGAATTGTTTCTTCATTCAATGGTTCAACACTTATATATAGCTTGTTGTGTTTGTTAGGTGATTTACCTTCAAAGATCTTGCTCTTAGCTCTGACAGTCTCTCTATAGACTACTACTGGTGGTGATGTCTCAACCTCCAGACCGAATCTCTCCTTCAATAGTGTTAGTATTATCTCTAGGTGTAGATGGCCCATACCAGAGATTAGGTATTCACCTGTTTCCTCATTGATCTTGACTATTAGGTTTGGATCCTCTATACTCATCTTCTTAAGAGCATCGATAAGTTTCGTTAGATCTGTTGTCTTCTTAGGCTCAATAGCCATTGTTACAACAGGTTCTGTGATATACCTCAATCTCTCGAATGGAACCATAACGTCCTTGAATCTAAAGTCAACAACAGTTTCACCTGCTCTAGCAAGATCTAGACCTAGAGCTGCAGCAACATTACCAGCTGGTATAACTTCAACTACTTCTCTATATGGACCCATGTAGAGGCTTACTTGAAGTACTTTTTGTGTTGTTCTAGCGTTGATTAGGTATACCTCTTCACCAGATCTAATTGTACCTGAGAATACTCTTCCGGTAGCAACAAAACCTGCATGTGGATCCCATCTCATGTCGCAGACAAAGAATACTAGTGGTCCATTAGGATCTGCTTCGAGTAGTGCTCGACCGATATCGCTGTTAATATCTCCTTTCCAAATCTTTGGAATTCTATACCTTTGAGCTTCTCTTGGGTTAGGAACAAACTTTACAACCATGTCGAGAAGTGCTTCGTGAAGTGGAATCTTTCTTCTTAATTCTTCAAGTGCTTCCTTATCTCCAGATCTATACACCTCAATAATATCGTCTATTTTAACACCTTTCCTAAGACTCATAGGTACCGTAATACCGATTCTATCCTTTGCAGATCCAAAAGCAACCATACCCTGTCTAGGATCTAGAATCCATTTACGTTTGAATTCAGGATCAGCATAAGTCTCTATGAGATTGTTTATCTCCTTTATTATCTCGATAAATCTCTGTTTAATTTCATCGGAACTCATCTTCAATTCTTTGATTAGTCTATCGATCTTGTTTATGTATAGTAGTGGTCTAACGCGCTCTTCAAGAGCTTGTCTAAGTACAGTTTCTGTCTGTGTCATGACACCTTCAACAGCATCAACAACAACTATAGCTCCATCCATCATTCTAAGACTTCTAGTAACTTTACCTGAGAAGTCAACATGACCTGGAGTATCGACTAAGTTGATAACATATGGTCTACCTTCATATTCGTGGTACAGACTGATATTTGCTGACTTTACAGTTATACCTCTTCTCTGCTCAACATCTAAATAGTCAAGAGCTAGTAGTTCACCAGCAAGTCTTGGTGATATTAGTCCAGCTGCAGCTAATAGGCTATCAGTTGTTGTTGTCTTACCGTGGTCTACATGGGCTATGATGCCTATATTTCTAATCTGTTCAATGTTATTCATTATCTTTAGTACTTGCTCAACTGTCTTAACATACCTCATTATCTAAACCCTCAGAATAAGCTTTTAAGATAGGCTTATTAAGCTTCACGACATTAGACTGTGGACTCATGAGCTAAGCATAGCTATACTTTAGAACAGTTATATCTATTGTTAATCCATAGCACTAGCTATACAGATAATCGAAGATCTTAATCTATCTTCAAAAAGTTGAATCTACTTCGATTCTTTCTTTAGATAGCTAAGTATATCCTTTCTCTCTTCATGATGTGTTGATGTGTATTGAGCTCTTAAAATCTGTATAATTTCACTAGCTTTTGATTCTGATAAACCTTCAATTCTAGCTAATTCGCTTAGAGAAGCATTGCAAAATCTCTGAATAGATCCAAATACTTCGAGAATTCTTTGAGCAATCTTTGGACCTATATATGGAAAACACTGTAGAACTTGAAGTTGAAGTTCTCTAATACTACGACCTTTAACCTTAGTACCTGTACTTGTAATAGCCTTTACCTTACGACCTTTTTCGTATTCTCTCAACGCAATTCTCTTAATTACTTCAGCTGATTCCTCTTCATTTCTAGTCTGTATAACGGTTATACCAAAGTCAAGAGCTAATGAGATATATGCTCCTAGAACCGCATTTCTATGAATGTTCCTTAACCTCAATGCTTTTTGAAGACTACCCTCAACAATGATAATAGGTTTTTCAAATGAACTACATAGTCTTTTAGCTTGATCAAAGAGTCTTCCATCAACAATAGATGATATGAAGTCGTTTGCAGATTTGCGTTCAATACCAATACGATCAGAAACAATGTAGTCACCTACATCAAGCATCTTGAAGATCACTGTGATACCTCTAGCCAAGAGAATCTTTGGCACTTGAGACGACTTTTCACGTTCATCAACATATATCGTTACCATGGTCTATACCTAGCAAACTATCTCTCTACGAATTCATACACTTCACTAAAGGTCTCTCTAAGTACATCCACTAAAAGATTAACAGCTTTTTCTGGATCTCTAATCCTGAGAACTGCCATACCGGCCGTTCTATGACCACCAAAGGAACCACCATACTTAGAAACTAGGTTAGATAGTATGGTCTCTACAATATCGTGTGGTACTGCTTCACGAGATCTAAAAGCTATTCTAACTGCATTGAGTGTTTCATCATCTGTAGCTACAAAGGCTACATCATAGCCTAGAGATATCAGGATATTTGCACAATCAGATTCGTAAGCACCTATATGTGATGTCGATAACAGTATATCCCTGTTCCGGACTCTAAGTCTAAAACCTCTATGTCTAAGAATACACTTTATCTTAGCTAAACGTTTAGCTAGAGACTCAACACTTTCTTTTGTAAACGACAATGCCTTGCTATAGTCAGCACCCATCGATAGCAATACTGACACTATCTCAAATGTCTCTTTTGATCCTCTAAGAAATCTACGTGTATCGAATAGAATACCAGCTAAAATACATTCACATACTTCTTTACAGAGTTTTAAGCCATAGATGCTAGCTAATCTAGCTACGATTTCAGATGTTGAACTAGCATCTGTCGATATATAGTATATTAAGGGTTTTGATCTTGGTATATTCTCAAGAAGATTTCCTTCAGCATGGTGATCCAGTATAGCTATGCGTTTACAGTAGTCTAGGACTATAGATGAAAGAGTCTTTAGCTGTTCTCTAGAGGCTGTATCAAGCACTATACACAAGTCATATTCCTGAGCAACTTCGTTTGGGAGAACCTTTTTGACTACGTATGGCTCTATCGGTAGACAATACTTGATAAGAGGCCTAGCATTGATGTTTATCCCATCGGGAATAAGCAATGTGATATCATTGGGATTCACATTGAATATCTTTAAAATCTCTATAATACCAGCGATAGCACCTATAGCATCGTGATCAGCATTGCTATGAGTTAGAATAGCTATTTTCTTCTTTTCTAGACTTTCTAGCCATTGCCTTAATGAGTTGGCGAGCTCTATCAAGTCCACGCTTTATCGCCCTATCCAATACACTTTCCAAGCTTATAAATGGAGGGATATGTGAATCTACAGCAAGATCAACTATTACATTTAGTGCACTGTTTATGTCTACTTGAACCATGAGAAGGTATTTCAGAATTCTTGGACCTAATGCTTCATCTAAAGCTTTTCTAATTTCACTCTCCGTGATTTCAGCAATCTTTTCGAGATCATCTAGAGAAATATCGTTTAGATCTAGACCAAGCTCTTCAACTCTAGTTATACGTTTCTTCATGCTCCTCCTTGTCCTTTATACACCTTACTGAGATACTGATTAACTTTTGATTGTACTTGACTTAGCTGTTGTCTAAGCATTGATTCCTGTTTTTCAAGTGTTTTTAGTCTTAGCTCAACAAGTTCTTTCCTCTCGTTCAATTCCTTCTCAACATCATCTTTCGAAACCCTAACAAGTATATGACCGGTACTTCTATAGAGTTCAGCATCTTGAGGTAGATCTTTTAAGACACTTAGTGTTCTCTCAATATCTCTCAATTCTTGTCTAAGAAGTTCTTTCTCTGTTAATACCTGGCTTAGTTGTGCTTGAAGTTGTTGTAGTTTAACAAGTTCTTGTTGAACTTCAGGTGGTATTTGTTCAGCCATTTAACACACCTACTAGCTCATCTATGGTTATGGTGACTGAGAAAATAAGTGGTTTACCTCCAATAATAAGCATATCTACGATTTATCTCCATACTCTACAACAACTTCTATAGACGATGTTATAGCATACAGTAGGTATAGGATCGAGTTTATGATAGCTCTTAAATGGCTAAAACTATCAGCCTTAACTACAATCTCAATTGTATTACTTTCAACAGAACTCATATCCATAGATACTCTACCAACATTTGCTGGACTCTTAATCTCAGCAATAAGACTTCGACGAATTGTCTCATAAATATCCTCGTTACAATGAATTCTTATCTTAGCTAGATACAATCTTTGCACCACAGAACCTGAGTACTGGCCCTACATATTTTCCACTACAATTTCTAAACTTAACCTCTACAGCATTCTTACCCCTATGAATTCTTTTACTAAACTCTATGAAGAGTACAGACTTATGATCTCTACACACATACTCAACATTCTCTACAAACTGAATATTGAAAGCTCTGACTAAACATTCAAGTATATTCTCTGAAAAACTATCTAGTTCTTTTGGATAAACCATACATATCTTTACAGGCTTTGTACTTGTTTTAACATGTCCAACTTCTCTAGATAGTGAGAATCCACATAGGATCAACGTACATACTTTAACAAACTCTATACGGCCTGTACTGAGTGTATAGACATCTATGAAACGTGGATTACCTTTCCAATTCCTTAAAACAATAGCTCTCTCAACTCCTAAATCAAAAGCCTGTAGAGCTAGTAGAGCTAGAGTCATTTTACCACGAGTTAATCTGATGCTACCAGGAACAACAGATACAAGGTCTTTAACTAGAGATCTTGTTCTAGGTGTTGGTCTGTGAGATGTTGTGATGAAGATCTTCATGGCATAGACCTAAAACGAATAGAACGTGTATCTTAGTGTTCAATGCTCCACGGAGTATATGCTGCACCTGCCCATATAGAACCACATTTAGGACATTGCCATATACCAACACTTATCCTCTTCATAACAGCTTTTGTTCCACAATAAGGACATGTGTATTCAGCGTATCTACGCTCCATAACTTCTTTCCATTTCTTTCTTACTGATGCACCATATCTAGCACCAAATCTCCCTGCAATTCCAACAACTTTAGTTCTACCCATAGTCGATACCCTCTAATACCTATGTAGATTCCTCTAATACTTTAGATATCTGGTTTTTAAGCTGTGATATGAGTTCTTTACCCTTAGTCAACGCTATCTCTACAGCTTTCTTAACTTCTTCCTCTGTAAAGAAGCCCATACCCATTTTCTGCATACCAACAATTCTACCGTTCTCATCAACTGATATCGCCATTCTCGCATCAGCTATAGCTTCTTCCTCCTGTGTAGCATCAACTAATAGGCTTTGACCAATCTTATTAACTGTGACTGTAGCTACAAAGGTGTTTAGTGGTAGAGGTAGTACTCTATGCTTTTTATCTACTACTACATCACCACGCTCAATATCAACTACTTCATAGTATGGAATCTTAGTCGTTGCTAGAGCTGCCATAGCTGCAAGCATACTAGCATCGAGTAGATTACCATCGTGATCAAGTACGTAGATATCTAGCCATACAATCCATACCTTTTTTGATGGTATGATAGCAAGTTTATCTAGCGCTATTGCACGACATTCTCTTAGAGATCTATCTATCACTCTAGCTAACTCAATAGCATTTTCATCAGGTGGTCCCGGTTCAAAAGATGGTGCAGCTGCTGGTATGAATTCAGCATTTACTATCAATACACCTTCATCTGGTGTATCAGGATATGGAGCACCTAGCTCTAGCTTAACACCAGCCAATACCTGGGTATTACCTAGCTTTACTAAAGCTGACCCTTCAGCATTTGGAGATACGTTCAACGATATCGATAGTGGTCTATACTCTAAGAGTCTACGCTTATCTATGTGAAGTCCTCTAGATACAACACTTAGAATAGCGTTTTGTTTTACTTTAGGTACAATCTGTTGTTCTGGAGTTATCGACATAGACTAAACACCTCTATTCTTCAGTTAAAACAGCATACTTTCTTCTTAGAGCTTCTCTTTGAAGTTCGTAGATCTTTTTGATACCGTGTAGTGCTAATGCTAATGCTTGTCTAAACTCATCTGGTGTTAGAACACCATTTAATTGAAGAAGTGTTATCCTGTTTAAGCTAGGCATAGCTGCAACAGGCATATCTGCTTCTCCATAAGCATCCTCAATTTCGTTTATATCCAACACTAAAACTCCATCAACTTTACCAACAGCAACACCAGCTACAAGATCTCTCATCGGTATTCCGGCATCAGCTAGAGCTAGAGCTGCTGCTGTAACTCCAGCAGTTCTAGTACCTCCATCAGCATTCAATACCTCTATAAAGATGTCTATAGTTGTTCTTGGAAAGAGCTCAGACATGACAGCAGGTTCTAGAGCTTCTCTTATGACCTTAGATAGCTCTATCTCTCTTCTCGATGGTGCTGGACTCTTCCTTTCCTCCGTAGAGAACGAAAGCATTCTGTATCTACACCTTAACACAGCTCTATCAGCTAAAGCTACATGTTTAGGTAGGGCTTCTCTAGGTCCATAGACTGCAGCTAAAATCTTCGTATTTCCATACTCAACAAGTGCTGAACCATCAGCATTTTTAAGCACTCCAACCTCCATTCTAATAGGTCTTAACTCATCTGGTGCTCTACCATCAACTCTTCTCCCATTAACTATTAGAGGTTGTCTACTGGCTTTGCCCACCGATCAACCCCCTCTTAACTTTCTGCTCAACAACAAACTCCCTTATACGCTCAGTAAGTCCTTGTGTATGAGCTTCTCTCTCAATCTTCTTTATAGCGAGTATAGCTATGGCTTCAAGCTCAGTATTTGGACATCTAATGAGGATTCTACCATTATTAGCAACTACGATATCACAACCTGTTTCCTCCTTCAACATATTTATCATTGAATGTTTTCTACCTATAACTCTAGGAACTCTCGAAGGTTTAATCTCTACAAGAACTCCATCAACAATCTTTCCTAGGCCTTTATCCTGTACTGTTAGTATAGGATCTCTTGTTCTATCGAATTGCGCTATTTTAGCTAGTACTAGATCTCCGATATCTAGATATTTCCTTAGGTTTTCAACAGCTGGATTGAATGGTCTTCCAAGGTAATCAGAAGCATTTAGAATTCCTGGAAATGGTGCTCTTATATCCAGAAACCATGCTGTAACTCCTATATCAGTAACAATACCTATTACTAGATCAC
>CAZUDD010000057.1:0-8493 GCA_964619665.1 uncultured Desulfurococcaceae archaeon
GTATGTATAGAAATCAGCTTGTATAACCATTACCTTCTCCTCAACTCCATAGAGTTTAGACCAAATCCTAGCTACATTACATAAGACTCTGTCTATCTCAATACAGTAGCTCTTAGCACCAAGTAATGCAGCCTTAATAGCTATTCTTCCATCACCACAACCAAGATCTAGAAAAACATCGTCAGGATATAGTTTTAGAGTTTCAAATAGTTGTTCGATAACTGAAGTAGGTGTAGGAATCCACGGAACACTATTAGTTGATTTCACTAACACCATTTCTTTACCAGGAAATGAGTTCAGCCGGGGCGAAAATCTTCATCTGTTTATCCGTAGAGGCCTTCAACTCATCACTGTATGTGAAGCCAATAGCGTACTAGTTTACAACAGTTTTAAACCTCTCTGTATGGGTAGTTATTGGTCTATTGACCTCAAGACATGATGGGGATTCCGGTAATGCCCTGTAAAACACCAGTAAAGGTCAAAGATCCAACTATTCATCTAGAATTCGAGTTAGTTCCAGAAAAGGTATACATCATAAAGAATCACTATGGAAAAACTATCAAGATAGGTCTATTTACAAGTCCTAAAACAGGTAAAAAGTTCAGAGCTCTACTTCCTGATACATATCCTATCTGCAAAGAATAGTCAAAGTATGATGTTAAAAGTCATAGCTTGTTTAGGTGTTGATATACGCTGACTATCAAGAAGTGCCCTAAACTCATAGTTCTAGATATTGATGGAACAATGACTATATCTAGATCAGATTACTTGTTGGATCTCGAGCTAGTAGCACTATTAAGAGAATTTGAGTCTCTTGGAGTATCTATAGGTCTTTCAAGTAATAATTCCTATCCCGTTGTAAAGGCATTACATAGATATCTAGGTTTTTCAGGACCAATAATTGCAGAGTATGGTTGTGTTGTAGAGATCGGGAGTAATCTGAGGATACTAACAGAGAAAAGAGTTCCCTCCAGTATATATCATGAAATCCTATCAATGTTCTCTCTACCTCCAGACTGGCAAGAACCCTTTAGACTAGTTGACAAAGCTATACCTTGTCGTGATCCCTTAATAGCTGAAAAAGTTAAGAAATACACAGAAACCAAATATAAGGAATTCAAAGCAATATTTAGCGGTTTTGCAATTCATATAGTACCTAGAGAATGTAGTAAGGGACATGCACTAAGATGTGTTGCTAACGAACTTGGAATTCCTTTAGAGGATATCATAGCTATTGGAGATAGTGAGGTAGATCTGGATATGATTGAAGTTGCAGGTATAGGTGTTGCAACTGGTGATGCAGATGAAATTGTCAAGCATAAGGCTAAGGTAGTACTACCATTCAAAGCTTCTGAAGGAGTCAAATACTTTCTACATAATCTACGGGGAATATGTCTAAAAGGAACTCCATATGGTTAGTATACCTTGCGAGAGTATCCTAAAGTTGCAATAGCTAGTGTTGGAATAGTAGTCATAGAAAGCGATAGGGTACTGCTTATAAAAAGAGCTTCAGCTCCAGGAAAAGGTCTTTGGGCTATACCAGGAGGTGTAATTGAGGCTGGAGAAACAATATGTGAAGCTGCTAAGCGTGAGCTCAAGGAAGAAACAAACCTCGATGCCAAGATCACTGGAGTAATACATGTTGATCAAATCATTGAGCGTGATATAGATGGTCGTGTAAGATACCACTATGTATTGATAGATGTATTGGCAACAGATGTAAAGGGAGAGATTAGAGCATCTAGTGATGCCCTGGAGGTCAAGTGGTTTAGCATAGATGAAGCTCTAAGGTTAGAAAACCTATCTAAGCATACACGAAAGCTCCTTACAAAGCTATCGAAGAAAGACTTATCTTTGTTACCAATAGACTGCACTTAAGTAACATAATCATCTAATTTATTACCTCTATGCCTAAGGTCTTCAATATGAGGTGTGTATTGTGAGCAGTATGCGTCATAGATTTTGGAAATTTGTTGAGCTGGGTATAGACCCATATCTCACAACATATCGGTACCAAGTAACAGCGACAGCTAAGGACATAAAGTCTTGGTATTCATATCTTAGAAATGGTGAGCAAGCAGAAGATGAATTCTCATTAGCTGGAAGAATAATGGGGCTTAGAAGACATGGAAAAATAGTCTTTGCAGTACTCAACGATTCAACAGATTCTATTCAAATCGTTTTTAGATATGATGTTCTCGGTGCTGAAAAATGGAGAATAGTTGAAATTCTTAGTGTTGGAGATATTATAGGTGTTAAGGGCTGTCCTCTGAGGACTCTAAGAGGGGAACTCTCTATACTAGCTAAAGATATTCAAGTACTAGCCATTACATGGCGTGAATTTCCAGAGAAATGGCATGGTCTCGTCGATGCCGATAAACGCTATAGAATGCGATACCTTGATATGATGTTGAACGAGGAGGTAAGGAAAGCAATAATAGCTATGTATAGGATAGAGAAAGCATTTAGAGACTATCTCGATAGGAAAGGATTCATTGAGATTCACACACCCAAACTTCAACCAATATATGGTGGTGCTTTAGCGAGACCCTTCACAACTAAAATGTATGCACTTGATAACCGTACAGTGTATCTAAGCATAGCACCAGAAACATATCTCAAGAGAGCTGTTGTAGCTAATTTCTTCAAGGTATATGAAATCGCTGTATGTTTTAGAAATGAAGATATAGATGCTCAACACTATCCAGAATTTGTCCAAATAGAGATTTACTGGGCATTTGCTGATTGGAATGATATGATGAGACTTGTTGAAGACATGATCTCCTATGCTATTAAAGAGACCTTTGGAGACTATAAAATTGAGATAAAATATGACGATAGAACAATGGAACTTGATTTCAAACCTCCATGGAATAGAATGAGACTTGAAGATGCAATCGAGAAATTCAGTGGAATCAAGGTAAAAGAGTTATCAAGTGAGGAACTCAAGACTATAGCTGAAGAACATGGAATTAAGGTTGAAGATGAACGACGTGGAAAGATACTAGAGAAACTCTTTGAAAAATTTGTTGAACCACACCTAGTACAACCAACATTCATAACACACTTTCCACGAGATATTTCACCGTTGGCTAGACCATATAGAGAAGATCCAAATTATGCTGAAAGATTTGAAATCTTCATAAACAGTCTAGAGGTTGGTAATGGATACAGTGAGCTGAATAATCCAATAGTTCAATTCTACTTCTTCAAGAAAGAAGAGGAGTTGAGAGAAAGAGTACGCGAGAAACTTCAGGAAATTGAATATCATCCTATGGACAGAGATTATGTAAGAGCACTCGAATATGGTTTGCCTCCAACAGCTGGTGTTGGTATAGGGATTTATCGTCTCGTAATGGCTGTAACAGGTCTTAGGAGTATCAAGGATGTTATACCATTCACTATTGTTGAGCCTGAAGAAATTCCACTTATTGCTGAACTATACCCCGATATTCTTAAGTACTATACGGAAAAGCTTCGTCTCTAACTATTGTTCAGAGGGGTTCTAACTCTTCATCGCTAGGAACTCAGTAGGTAGAGCTTCATCATTAATTGTGGTCACACACGTATATACGTTCGTTACGCTTTCGTTATGCTATTACAGTGTGTACTCTATTACCCGTTTCTTATTTAATTCTTCAAGAGCTTTCGCTATTTCGTGAACAGACTTACTATTCAATGCCCTAATGATATCGTCTAGCTCATCATAACCTTCGATGAATACTCCTTTGAAGCTATCTTTGAGTCTTAGATGTAGAGCTAATCTTTCTGGTTCTGTACCTTTCTTAGTTTCTCTTCTTGGTAGTTTCACTAACTCTATTACGGCTTTACCAACTTCTACTATAGGTCTGCGTTCCCAATCTTTCATGTTTTTCCTAAGGTTTTCAAGCTTTGATATCAAGTCTTGTTTTTCTTCCTTCTTTTCCTCAATATCTACACTTGGTGGAGTCTCCATCTCTTACCACCACTGCGTCAATGTATAACAGTATCCTAATATATCCTTCACTCCTATGTGAACATGTATCCTAACACTCCTATCAACTTAAAACTTTTGCACTAGTAGAACCCACTATGGAGGCGAGCTACGTGAGTATAGGTGTTATAGCTGCACTAATACTACTGATGATAGTATTCATTGCTATTCTCTCGAGGTGCATTAGAATCGTTAGGGAATGGGAGAGGATAATAGTTCTAAGGCTTGGTAGATACGTTGGTACCAAAGGACCAGGACTGGTATTTCTCGTGCCGTTCATTGATCGAGGATACGTTGTCGATCTTAGAGTTACAACAGTAGATGTACCAAAACAGGAAGTTATAACGAAAGATAATGTTACGGTAACAGTGGATGCCGTAATATACTATAGAGTCGTTGATCCAGAGAAAGCGGTTATGAAGGTCCGTGATTATCACTACGCTATATCGCAGTTAGCTCAAACAGTTTTAAGAGATATAATAGGTCAGGTAGAGCTAGATGATCTTCTTGCTCGAAGAGAGGAAGTGAATAAGCGTATTCAAAGTGTAATTGATGAGATAACAGCGCCTTGGGGTATCAAGGTATCTATGGTAACACTTAAAGCAGTTGAACTACCTGAAGGACTTGTAAGAGCTATGGCTAAACAGGCTGAAGCTGAACGACTTAGAAGAGCTAGAATCATAGAGGCTGAAGCTGAGAGAACAGCTGCAAAGATATTAGCTGAAGCAGCTCAGATTTATGAACATCATCCAGTAGCTCTACGTGTTAGAGAATTACAGACCTATATAGATATTGCACGAGAAAAGAATCTCGTGATTATATCTGAAAGTCCTATAGCTCATAGTATCTCAGCTGCAATCGCAGCTACAACAATAGCTAAGAAGAGAAGTGAAGGTGAATCTAAGGGTTAAACCTATGAAAAGTAATGTCCTTGCATATATAGGCTTTACAATACCGTTGATGTTGATAATTCCTTTTATCTGTATATTCAATGCAACATCTATAACGTATTCCATAACTAGCATTGAAGCTAAACCTCAAACTATCGTTATTGAGAAAGCATACATAGTACATGTTGAAGGTTCTCTAAGTACAATAGACTATCCCTTACAACAGTATATAGTAGACGAAGCTATACCCATTGCTGAAAATGAAAAAGCTACTCTGATAGTTGTTCTTGATACCTATGGAGGTTATGTAGATCCTGCTATAGCTATTGCTAATGCGTTCATAGATGCAAAGATTCCCATTATAGTGTTTGTAAAAGATAAAGCTATGAGTGCTGGTTCAATGATAGCTCTTGCAGCAACTCTATTAGTAATGAAACCTCATGCAATAATAGGTGCAGCTCAACCTGTAACAATAAATCCTGTTACAGGTGAAGTTGAGTTCATTAACGAAAGCAAGATCGTTAACTTTGTAGTCCAAACAATGAAAAGATACGCTGAGATAAGGAATAGAAATGTAACAGCAGCAGAACTATTCGTAAAGAAAAACCTAGTTCTAGAAGGTATTGAAGCTGTTAAGTATGGTGTAGCAGACTTCACTGTTGATAGTATAGACACGCTTCTGATAAAATTAAAAGGAACCACAGTATGCTCAAACAATGTATGCTTTAAGTTGAATATAACCGACATAAAGGAACTTCCTCCAAGTCTTCGCGTTACAGTGTACTCCATACTTAGAGACCCGATAATGAATTCAATACTTGTACTCTTTGGAGTCTTCGGAACCCTCTTTGCAATATTCAGTGGTCGTTTTGAGATACTTCCACTAACAATAGTATTGCTCATACTCGCAATGATTAGCAGTGGTTCAAATGTAAACGTATTAGCGATAGTACTATTAGTGTTAGGAGCATCACTTCTATTTGTGGAATTATTCCTTACACCTGGATTTGGAATTCTTGGTATTAGTGGAATCATAGCATTAGTCTTCGGAATCCTTTTAATGCCTCTAAGACCCGGAAGTCCAACATTTTCCACCTATGTAGAGCATGTAAGAACATTCTCCCTGTACACGGCGATAGGTCTAGGTTCATTCTTTGGGTTTATAATGTATAAGGCTTTAGCAGTTAGAAGACGGAAAATGACCATAAGCTACACCCCAGAGAGATTGTATGGAAGAGCTATAGATAGGATTGAACCTGGAAAAGAAGGCTATGTACTAATACACGGTGAATACTGGAAAGCTGAATCAGATGAGGTTATTGAAGCCGGGGAAACAGTAGTAGTTGTTGGTCGTGAAGGACTTAAGCTTAAAGTAAGAAAGTTGAAGAAGTAATCTTGTAGTACTATCTCTGAGGCAAATCATGGTAAAAAACCGGTTGTCTATAGGGGATTCTCTTGTTTAATCTGAAAAAGCCATCGATTATAGTTCATGGTGGTGCTGGAAGATGGAAAGTAGATGAAGAACTAAGGATTGAAGTAGAGAAAGCTGTTTATCGAGCTGTACAAAATGCTTTTGATATGCTATCGCGAGGTGCTTCAGCAATTGAAGCTGTTATCGAGGCAATAAAGGTTATGGAGGATTCGGGGGTACTGAATGCAGGTGTTGGTAGTGTACTGAATCTCGTTGGATTTGTGGAGATGGATGCGGGTTTAATGGATGGAAAGACGCTTAGAGCTGCTGGTGTTGCAGCTGTTAGATATCCAAGGAATCCAATAGTACTAGCATACAAGGTCATGGAGTTGACAGATCATGTATTAATGGTTGGTAGTGAAGCAGATCGATTTGCAGAAAAACTTGGTTTAGCAGCACATCCTGGAGTTTCAGATAGAATTCAAAAACGTTATAAAGAACTTCTCCGTAATATAGATAGAGTTGAGTTTTGGAAAAAGCTCGATAAGATCTTAGCAATGTATAGAGATGCAATAGCATTGGAGACCGTAGGTGCTGTAGCACTAGATCGCGATGGTAATGTAGCTGCTGGTGCTAGTACTGGTGGTGTTTGGCTTAAGCTTCCTGGTAGAGTTGGAGATAGTCCAATACCAGGTGCTGGTTTCTATGCAGATAATCGTGGAGGCGGAGTATCAGCTTCGGGATTAGGTGAAGTGATAATAATGACTATGCCTTCAAGGAAAGCTGTAGAGATGATGCGTCAAGGCATCAACGCGGAAAGGGCATGTATAGATGTAGTACAGGAAGTTACTCGCATATATGGTAGGAACACAGTTGGTCTTGTGTGTCTAGATGTGAAGGGTATTGGTGCAGTTGTACACAACACTGAGCGTATGCTCTATGCCGTTATGTCGATGAATCTAGATAGGCCTATCTTAGGGTTCGAAGGTATAAGGATTACTTAGGTTCAGTTTTTTGTTTGTTATTCTTCCTCTGATATCTCCTCAACACGTTCCATTGGTTTTGCAGCTACTTTAGATCTTATGGCATTAATTATCTTCAGAGCTTCGTCATAGCTTGTATGTCTTGCAGTCTGTATAACTGTTGAAAGGGCTCTCTTCAATGCTTCTTCCATTGAAGTTCCAGGAGGTATCTCTAGTCTAGCTTTTTCAAATATAGCTGGAGTTGGTTCAACAACTGCACCAATCTTTAGTATTGCTAGTGTTTCATTGACCGGTGTTATCACTGCAGCTCCAACATCTTTCTCTCCTAGAGTTACACTGTAAACGACATCACCGTCAAAGGTTTCTCCAAGCTTCACTATGTCGTATGCTACAGCTGCCATAGCAACTTCTGCAGCTTTTCCTATGAATGACTTTACGAGTGTATCCACTTGATCCTGTGGTATTCTTCTAAAAGCTTCTATTTGAAGAGTTTCCCATTTCCACTTAATCTCTTTAGTTGCTTCATCAACTTCATACTCAATCCTAACTCTAACAACATCACCTTTATCTATCTTCAACTGCTCTACGAGCACTGTATAGAGGAGTCTATTTAGTTGAGCAGCTGCATAGGCTACTTTCTGAGCCCAAGACTTGTCCTGTCTCACATAGTCTCTCATCTGTGCAAAGAGAGTTCTCCTAATTTTATCGGCATAAGCACCCGCAATTACAAGACCAGAGCTAAGTAAAGGCATAACACTCACCAGATACTGTATACCTTAGTACTAAACTCAAAAAGTTTACCCTAGATAGGAAATCAAGAGGATGTGTCAAAATGAAGAATGGAGACTTTTATGAGTTGAAGAGAAAGCTTCTCGAACTAAGCATGGATAGAACTCTAGGTGCTTGGCAAATAACTACGAAAGTACTGGAGATCATCGAGGAATACTGTCTGAAGTCAAAAGAGGTTGTGGAAAGCAATATAGACGAGATATGCAATACTATTCTCAGCATAAACCCTGGTATGGCATCATTACACAATGTATCCAAGATTCTAAAACTATGTGGTAAACCGTGCAGTATTGTTCAAAGACTATTACAATACCTCAAGAGTTCTCGAAAACTTCTACTTGAAAAGTCTTCGAAATATATCGGAGGTACATTAACGACAATAAGTTTTAGTTCAGCTGTAGCTGATATAGTACTTTACAATAAGGAGCGTATTGATGTTGTTTATGT
>CAZUDD010000058.1:0-8470 GCA_964619665.1 uncultured Desulfurococcaceae archaeon
AACTGGATCCTCAAAATCTCTTTGTTGAGGCTCAATGAAATATCTATCTATTCTATCATTAACTAGCCTTAGAATCTCGTCAAGAAATACTCTAGCTCTATTCCACTGAGATTCGTTTATATACATATTGGGATTCTTCAATATCAATAGCTTTGGTTTAATCCATGCATATCTATCCCTAGCAAAGGGATCTGAAGGTAGATAGTGATGATCGTAGTGATAGTGTGTTACTATAACAGCATACGCTTTTGAGATATTCTTTTCTAGAATTGATAGTGCTTCAACTCTAAGCCTAAGCTTCTCTTCATTGGGTAGTGGATAGCTTGGTTGCATTTCAGCAACTCCAGGATCAACAACGATTCTACCTATAGATGTGTTGATAGCTATTGAAGCACATTTAGCTCCTAAACTATCAAACCATAGAATCTCTATACCAATACGATTCAATAGCTCTAGACACTCACTCATCAGGATAACTCCATCGCTAGACTCTTCTATAATCGTTACTGTTGATATGAGCAGTACTTGTCTTTATCATTTCAAGAACAATACTGCTAACAAGCTCAAGCTTAACTTTTATTGATGGATACCTAAAGTTTTTGCTATGTGTACTAAGTACATAGTATACCTCATCTATTCTCCTAGATATGTTTTGAACTATAGCCTTACTATTCTTCTCTTTTCCATTCATAGATGCTTCTATACCTAGTCTAGCTAACTGACCAAGCAACATCAGCTCTCTCCATAGACCTCTATAGAGATAGTAGTATGAGTATTCATAGAACCTCTCGATTTCACTAGGTCTAGGCAGTTTCTCTTCGTTGAGATAGTTGTCTTCGAATGATCTTAGAAATACATTTGATTCTCCAAGAACATCTCTTACTCTCTCAATAATGCTCTTAACAATCTTTGTATTTCTAGCTCTAACCTTCTTTATATCATCATATACCTTTTCAGCTAGTTCTCTTGGACAGTGATCTCTCGACCATGCATAGTCTTCAACCCATTCAGCTACGTCTACGATAACAACGTTTTTCGCTATAGACGATATCATGGCATAGCCCTCTATAGAGAACGGTTCTTCACCACTAATAGCATCACTACTAACACTATATCTATAGATGCCATCGCTAATCCTTGGATATGCAGAGAACAGATTCTCAATAATCATGTATGGAATTCTGAATCTATGTGAAAGCTCTCTAAACTTTCTAGAAATCCTTAGCTCTAGTTCATCACCACTTACGAGGATATAAGAAGCTGGAAATGGTTGGCTATGGAGTGTTATGAGGAGTTCTGGTCTTTCTCTGTGTAGAATTGTTTTTAGTGCTTGTACTTCTGGTCTATCTCTAGCTATCTCAAAAGAGTATTCCGGTGAATCAGCTATTGCTGGTCTATAGCTCCAAATAGCATATGCCCTTGGATCACCAACACTATGAATCCATACATTACGTCTATATCCACAGCTATCGAATACAGGTAGTACACAGACATCCTCAATACCTTCAGATTTCAGCTTCTCTATGATATGAAGTGCTGCATAGACACCCAATGGTTCATTAGCATCAACACCACCAACAACAAGAACTCTACATTCACTACCCTTTCTATACATATACACAGGATCTCCACAACTCGATAACGATAGTAGTTCTGGTCCAGTACCCCTTAAGAACCTGAATACCTCATCAGCACTCGGATATCTATCCAATGATTTGATTGTATCCGAACCTACGGAATAATATGGTTTTTCAAGTTTTATAGTATCTATATCGCTACGAGCTGTATACGGTGGAGGTCTATTCATAGTATTTCGTGTACCTCACATGGACTATGCGATTACCGCTCTTAGTGCTCCTTGCACTAACTGGTTTTTAAAGGCTACGTAAATCGAGTAATAGAGGGGTATGGACTAGGGATGAATAGATGAATTTACATAACTGTTTTAACTCCATCTCAAGACTCTTTACCTAGCAATTGTCTAACAGTTTTCCTAACAGCTTGTTCAGAGTTCATTGATGGTTTCCAACCAATACTTTTAAGCTTAGTTATATCCAACAACATGAACTTTACATCACCAGGCCATCCTCTACCATCAGATGTACCTGGTCTAAACCTATAGACAACATTTTTAAGACCCATTTCCTCAACAACTATATCAGCTATTTTCTTAACGGTTATCCAATCATCATTACCAATGTTAAAGACATCGTACTGCTTGTTAGATCCATAGAAGTATCTTAGCGTATAGAGTGTTGCAGTGATAGCATCGTATACATGGAGATAACTCTTTCTCTGAGTTCCATCTCCAAGAATTTCTAGTTCTCGTGGATTACTCCTCAACTTCTTTATAAAGTCTATTATTACTCCATGTGTAGATCTAGGGCCTATTATATTAGCATATCTAAGGATTAGTGATCTCATTCCATATAGCTTGGAATATGTTGTGTAGAGAACTTCACTACCTAGTTTAACAGCTCCATAGACAGATATAGGTTCAAGTGGATGATAGTCTTCAGGTGTTGGAAATATCTTTGCATCTCCATAAACTGTTGAAGTACTTGCAAATACATGGAGCTCAACATCCATTAGTCTAGATGCTTCAAGAACATTAAAGGTTGCTAAGAGATTTTCTTCAAAGTGTATTCTTGGATCAGTTGTAGATACTCTAACCTCTGGATTAGCAGCATAGTGGAAAAGAACATCACAGTCCTTAAGGGCTTCAATCCATGATCTATCGAATTTCTTGAGATCTGCTCTAACAATCTTTAGATATGGTTTACCGATATGTCTAGACAAATTCTCTTCTCTACCACTACTAAAGTTATCTATAACTACAATCTCTTCAACACCAATATCGGCTAGTGCATCGACGAGATGACTACCAATAAAACCTGCACCACCAGTAACAACAGCTTTTCTAATCCACTCAAGTTTCATCGTATCACCAGCTCCTTGATACTCAGTGTATTAAGGTATCTACGCTGTACTGTGGTTTTTGTTCTATAGAAACTTAACTACGAATTCTATACTTTTTCTTCTCTTTCTAGGCTTAACTTCTTCAGCTGGATAACCGATAGCAACTATAGCCTGTAGATCACAACTTGGTGGGGGTTCTAGAACTTCATCGAATTTTCTCTTCATGAACACTGGTACTCCTAGCCATACACCACCTAAACCCATTGAGTGTGCAACCAACAACATATTCTCTATAGCCGCTGAGAGACTCTGAATAGCCATTATCTTCTCAATCTCGAAATACTCATCTCTTAGAACACGATCTCTAAGATCTATGTATGCAGCTATATACACAGGAGCTAAGTACATACCACACTCAATTCTCTTCATCCACTTCTCGATTTTGTCTTCTGGAAGAGGTTCTCTAAGTGCTTTAACTGCATAGAATCTATGTGCTTCAAGAAGAAGCTTGTGTATAGCTAACCTCTTTTCACGATCTTTAACAACTATAAAGAACCATTGTTCAGCTCCAGCAGCAGTTGGTGCTTGTATACCAGCTCTAAGAACCTTCATCAAGATATCTTCAGGTATATCCTCATCACGAAAGACCCTCACGCTAACTCTACTCAAAACAGCATCGTATAGACAATCACATCTCAAGACTATCACAGAGAAGACTAGGTATTTCAAAGCATTAAGTCTATGAATACAAACTTTAGGTTCTCTCTACAAGTTTCTCGTATATACTGACAATGGCATCTACATGTTTTGAGCTATAGAGAGACTCTCTAGTATCAAAACATAGGTGAACTCTATACCCATTATCTTCAAGAAGTTTTCTAAACTTTGTAGAGTAGCCTCTTCCAAGAGCACTAGAGGCTATACAGATAACATTGATATTCTTTCCACTGTATCTAACAACGAATTCTCTTATTGGTGGTGTTGGTCTTCCAAACCATATTGGTGTAGCAATAATTGTCAATACATAGTTTTGTGGATCATAACCAGGTTCTACTTCGATAGCTATGCGTCTACCCATAACGGTATCTATGAATAACCTAGGGTTGAAGTGCAGGGGTTCACCATATTCTTGAACTGGTTTAACTCTATGGATAGCAACGTTTATTCCTCTATTTCTGATATCTGAAGATATGGAATAGACTAGTTTCTCTGTATGGCCTTTACGGCTATAGTACACAAAAGCAATGGTATTCACGGTTCTAGCCCAAGAACTTCTATCTTTACTAGGTTTTCAATATTCAATCAGTTTGAACTTCATGAAGCTCTATTTCTGGTTAATACCATAGATTGTGGTGTGGTTAGTATGTCTCAGCAAAGATCTTCTCGATTACCTGGATTCTATAAGCTTCCTATGGAGGAACGTCTAAAGATTGTTGCTGAATGGGCTGGTCTTACTGAAGAAGAGGTTAACTTGTTGAGGAATCTAGGTAATCTAGATCCTAAAATAGCTGATTCTATGATTGAGAATGTTGTTGGTGGTATGACATACCCATTCGCTATAGCAACAAACTTTAGGATAAACGGTAAGGACTATCTCATACCTATGGTTATCGAGGAGACTAGTGTTGTTGCAGCAGCTAGTAATGCTGCTAGAATGCTTAGAGAAGGAGATGGGATTATAGCTAAAGCTGGTCCACAGTGGATGATTGGTCAGATACACCTTATGAAAGTTGATGCACCTCGATACAAAGCTATGAAGATTCTTGAACACAAAAACGAGATTATAGATCTTGCTAATCAACAGGATCCTGTTCTCATTAAGCTTGGTGGTGGTGTAAGAGATATCGAGGTCAGGGTTATTCAGACTAGGCGTGGACCAGCAATTGTTGTTCATCTCATAGTCGATGTTCTTGATGCTATGGGTGCAAACGCTGTCAATACCATGGCTGAAGCCGTAGCTCCATTACTAGAGAGGATCACTGATGGTGAAGCTAGACTAAGAATAATCTCTAACCTAGCTGTATACAGAATTGTTCGTGCTTGGGCAAGAGCATCACCGGAAGCTGTTGGTGGTAGAGATGTTGTTGAGAAGATTGTTGATGCTTCAGCACTAGCTGAAGCAGATCCATTTAGAGCTGTAACACACAACAAAGGTATTCTCAACGGTATTATAGCTGTTGCACTAGCTACAGCACAAGATCATAGAGCTATTGAAGCTGGTGCTCACGCTTATGCAGCTAGAGATGGAACATACAAACCACTAAGCACATGGGACGTAGATAGCGAGGGATACTTAGTAGGAACTCTAGAGATACCACTTCAAGTTGGTGTTGTTGGTGGAGCAGTCAAAGTCCATCCAATAGCCAGAATAGCGTTAAAGATACTCGGTGTTAAAACAGCGAAAGAGCTAGCCGAGATTATGGCAGCAGTTGGACTAGCACAAAACCTAGCAGCTCTAAGAGCCTTGGTAACAGAGGGTATTCAGAGAGGCCATATGAAGTTACATGCTAGAAACCTAGCTATTATGGCTGGAGCAACAGGAGAACTCATCGATATAGTAGCAGAACAAATGATCAAAGAAGGAAGAATAAGATTTGACTATGCAAAAGAACTTGTAGAGAAGTACAAGAAGCAGTTAGGAGCTACACAAAGCTAGAGTTTCGATAGAGATAATGAATCTTAGTCGTACTCAAGCACTAAAAATCATTAACATGATATGAAGTCCCATATGGAGAATGCCCATAGCTCTAGGATTTAGGCTAGGAAGCTTAGAAGAGATAGCGTTTGGTATTTACAGCTATACTGATCTCTATGGGTCGAGAGCTATCGAAGCTTCATGCTCCATAGCCAAGATAGAACCAGACAATAAAGAGAAGCTGTGTTTCTCAGCTTTACCACTAAATGAACAGATTTGCTATGTTGATGAAACACCAGTGAGAATAGAAGACTACTTGGTCAAACATGAGGAAGAGCTTAGAGAAAAACTATGTAGATAAAGATTAACCTCCAGAAACAGTTGGGAGTATAGTAAGCTCAGTATCTCCACAGATAACCTTGTTTTGATCTATACCAACACCATTCTCAATAACTATCAATCTATCTTCGAAATCTCTTAGTCTTGGATAAACCTCAAACAGTTTATTGAGAATTCTCTTCAGATCAATGCAGTTCTCATTAAATATGAGCTCGGTATCGCTATGACCCACTACTTCAGCTAGCATAGACATAAACTTGATCCTAACTCTAATACCACTCATAGAGACCATCCATGTACACTGACTGTGCTCAGTGGAGCTCGGGGCTCTTCACATATCCGCCCTGCAAAACCTCATCACAGCACCAATAACTACAGAATCTCGAAACAGTATAAACTCTCTATAAGATACCTATTGAAGCTGGACCTTGCGATATAGAGAAATCAATCCATTAACATAGAGAGTACACAGGTTAAAACCTCTATATAGATCTAATTAAGATTTATTTGAATACTAAGGCTATAGCTACCCCGACGCAGAGAAGGGTTGAATCTTGAAGATAAGCACAAATTTATCGGTTCTGGAAGACCTCGTTATTGAGAGAATTGATCGTTATGTACCTAGGCAATGCTTTATCAGTTTTTCTCGAGCTGAGGGTGGTTATGGTCTTGATTATGGTGGTGAAGCTGTTGAATGGATACTTGAGAAGATTATCGGAAAAGAATTTGTTCCTTTAATTCTAGTTGTTGGACTTCCCGGTGCTGGTAAATCAACTATTCTTAGAGAATTGTATCTTAGGTTAGAAGAGCTTGGTTGGAAACCAATATTTGTGAAACCAGTATTCGGTAGAGAATCGTCAATTAAGATCTCAATTATAGGAAATAGACCAGTATTTGAATTGCACCTAAACTTTGTTTCTGATGATATAACGTTCAAAGCATTTCTGAACATAGTATTTGAGCTACAATCAAGAATTGATAGATATGAAGATGTAGCTAGGAAATGTATAGATACTGGAGAATGCTATGAACTTGTTAAAAGGATTACCAGAGATCTTAAGATAGGTCTTGGAAAAGAGAAAGAGGAGATTACTAATCGAGTTAAGAGATTTGTTGATTTAATGAGGAAGGGTATCGAATATGGATTAAAAATAGTATCGCTATTCATACCAGTACTAAGTATAGTTGTTGATCTCATGAACTTTATACCGGATACACTAAAACCTCGCTTCATACAAAGACATAGAATAGACTCTATACTTCAACTATCCAGTAAAATAGGTAAGAAGATCGCTATACTGATAGATGATGCTCAGGAAGGTGGTATCATAGGTGCTTTACTACAACAAAAACTATTGGATGAAATAGCTAGATATGATATCGATCTATTGAAAGATAAACTTGTTGTTGTAGCTGTATATAAAATAGATGCTCTAGGTGAAGTTCTTGAAGATCTTATCCAAGGTAATCTCAATAGACTTGTTGGAGAATCCACTGTTGTAGAGTTTCCTGTTGAAAAACTTGTATTCTCATACATACTTTCAACAAGTAGAGAAGAGTTTAGAGATATCCTCTTAGCTAATTGGAGAGAAGAATACGAAAAAGTATTTAGGATAGAGAAAGATCTTGACGTATTGTATCAGCTATCAGCAGGATTACCAAGAGTAGGTCTTGCAATACTTGAACTAGCATATCAAAGAAGCGAAAGTATAAGGAAATTTGATAAGAAGCTAAGTAAAAGAATTGAGAAGTATAGTCGTGGAAGACCTCTTAGATATACACCACTAGAACCCGGTTTAACTCCAGAAGCACAGTTACATAGATGTATAAACAATCTAAACTACGTAAAGTCGCTAACTAGTAGTCTATACGAAGAACTTAAAAAGTTGTTCATAGATAAACTGAAGAAAAAGAAGCTAAAAGAAGATGAAGCAGAAAAAATCTTTGTAGCACTATCAGTAGCACCTTCCCCAATAGAGATCGAGATCCTAAAGAGACTTCTTAGAGAAAGAAGAAGAGAGAAACTCAGCCTAGATACACTATCCATTGTAGAGAAAAGCATTATTGAACTACATAGAGAACTCAAAACAATAAAACTGTTAGAGCCTTGGAGACAACAGCTAGAAGCAGTAGATAAATATGATGAGGAAATAAAAAGAGAAAGAGATAATGTTGCTTGGGCTCTTCTTAAGGCTTTAACTGATTATGTTGTTGAGAAGCGTGTTTCGTCTAATACAATGGTTTTTAATGCTCTTACTATGCTTGATAGAGTTGGTATTGAAAAAGCTAAGAGCAATAACCTAGATGATAGATACCATGTATTTAGAGCTTCATCAATTTGGCTTGAGAGAGCAGCTAGATTAAGACTCAGTGTACCTCTAGTGTTATTCTATGATACGATTCTCAAGACTTTGTTCCCTGATGAAGAGTTTTTCAAAAAGCTTTCTAGCTATGTCGTTAAGAGATATAGTGATCATGTTTGGTTAGAGACACTTGTAAGAGCTTCTTGGACAATAACTAGATTCTCCAACATGGCTTCAGCAACAGCTCTATCAATTAAAGAGCGTAATCTACTAT
>CAZUDD010000059.1:0-8457 GCA_964619665.1 uncultured Desulfurococcaceae archaeon
ATGAGGTACCGATTATACATAGCGTTATAGCTACTACTTTAGACTTAAAGAGCTTTTCTCTCAATACAAATTTTGAAGTTATTGCTACAATAGCTGGTGCAGTATAGAGTATGAGTACAGCTGTTGATGCACCAACAAGTTTTACTGCATAGAAATACGATAGATAGAGAGGTGCTATACAGCTTAACCCCATAAACACTAATTGAAGTGTGTGTATGGGTCTATACTTCAACACTATGTATATAGCTATTGGTACTACGAGACCTGTTCTATAACACATCAGCAGTTCAGGTGATGCGCCAATACTATAGGCAATTTTTCCAATAACTCCCATTGTACCCCATAACATTGTGGCTAAGACTACAAGTACATAGCCTTGAACTCGAACTAGCTTTATTGTCTTCAATGTTTTGTGACCTAGGAATACTCTACAAATTTGTATAGGGAGATAAACGCTATTATCTCTATAGAGACTATGTAGAGGAACACCATGTATATCCCTATGAGCTGGTATATAGTCGATACAATAACTCCACCTATACCCCAAGCTAATCCTAGAGCTAATGAGTATACTCCATAAGCAAGAGCTCTATACTCAATACTAACAATATCAGCTATTACAGCTCGCGGTATCACCTCTAGTATTGCCATTGATACACCCCATAGAATTGAACCTATCAATACTCCAAATCTACTTATAGTAAACAAGGATAACGATGCTGTACACATCACTATGGGAATAAGCATCAATATCTTTACTCCATATCTATCGTATAAATCGCCTAAAGGAACAGCTAATAGAGCGTCTACAACCATAGCTATCATATACATAAACCCAATCTCTTCGTCAGATATTACTTCGAAATGTTTTAGATGGTATGAAGCTATAGACCAGTGAACAAATCCTAGTATAGCTATAGACATCACTATGATGAACATTAAGAGCCTTCTATTCTTCAATATCTCTCCATAGAGTGTAGCTCTAGGAGTACCTCTATCAATACCTCTAATACGTGGATGTATTCTCGAAACTATTATCACAAGAACTACTGCCATGAATGCAGGTATACCTAATACACTAAATGCAAATCCATAGCTATGTCTATACATGAGGACTATCGATACGAGTAGAGGTCCTGTAATAGCTCCTATCTGATCAAGTAGTTCATGAATTCCAAAACCTTTACCTCTACCAATACTCTCAACTACATCAGAAAGTATTACATCTCTTGAAGGTGTTCTTATACCTTTACCAACTCTTTCAAGGAAAACCAATAACAAGACCAGATCCCAGCGATTAACAAGTGCTAATGAGGGTATTGCTATAGAGTTAAGTGCATATCCAGATATAGTTAGAATCCATAGTGTAGTTGAAGATCTCATTTTCGTAGCTATTAAACCACTAATAAATCTCATGATATACCCTATGAATTCACCAAGACCAATAACTCCAGCAACAATAGCAGTTCCCTTCAGAATCTCTATATAAGCTCCAAGAACACTTCGAGCACCTTCGTAAGCTATATCAGCGAATAGAGATACAAAGCCTAGCAGTAGAAAAACTATGATTAGCCTCTTCAAGATCTTTCCCGAATCAACTCTACTCTATTCTATGTGGCTCACTCAATAACCATACTAATGGCTTATCCTCATTGTTTCTATAGGCAGCAACAACTTTTCCTATAAATACAGTGTGATCACCTGTTCTGATTGCGCTTACAAGTTTACATTCAATCACTATTGGAGCTTCCCTTATTATTGGTGCTCTAATCTTCTTAGCTTTTCCTGGTTCAATTCCAGCAAGTTTAAACTTATCTTGTTCTCTTCCACTAACACTTCCAAATACCTTTAATGCTACATCGAGTAGTCTTTCAGAAACTATGTTCAAAGCAAACTCTCTAAATGTGGATATGAGTTCATGGGTGTATCTTGTTGGAGCTATTGCAACAGCTACAAGTGGTGGATCCCAAGAGACTCTTGATATCCATGCGGCAGTCATACCATTTCTTTTCTCTGTATTATCAGGATCTCCAACAGTTACTACCACTAGTGGATGAGGTATATGACTAAGTGCTTCTAGAGGATCTAGTTCAAGTACTTCAGATCCCATGACAGACCCTAGAACGAAAACCTTTTTGTAGAGAGTTATATAGTCTAGGCTTTCATAGCTATACTTGAGGTGCTGATCTTTGAATAGTGATGAGTATGAGAGAACTCATGCTGTTAAAGTATGTAGAGAGTTATGTGCAGAAGAAGGTTATTCAGGAGAAGCTTTTCACAATTGTGTTGAAGAATGCATAAAAAGGATAATGCATAAGAAGAATTAAGTCAGGTAACTAGAATATTACCTTGAATAAAGTAAAAGTCATATAGCTTTTACCTTCAACAAATACATGTGCTCCAAAGTGTTTGATCTACATAACTACGTAAAATACATGATATAGAAACATGGTTACTAATGGTAGATAGTTATGGGCAGAGGTAGAGTAGCTATTGTACATCCATTCCTAGCCATCCTAGGTGGAGGTGAATTCCTATCTCTCGTTACAGCTCATAGCCTAGTTATAGAAGATTTCCATGTAGATCTCTACACATTAACACCTGTAGATTCTCCAAGTTTAGAAAGGTTTAGTGGTCTTGAATTATCCAGAATAAGTTTCAAGATAATACCCCTCTCAGAAACTATGGAGTACAATAGCATAATCAAGAATCTATACGATATACTATGGGGTTCACAAGCAAAGAAAACAAAGCTATTATTGAGTCAAGAACTTCAACCATTTATTGAAGATCTTATTCAGAGATATGAAGTAGTTATAGATACACAAGGAGATCTACTTTTGCCATGCGATATCGTCTATCTCCACTATCCATGGTTAGCACCTACACCAAGTAATAGTGACCCTCCTGACTATACGAAGATCTATGATGATATTGGTAAGAAGATCCTGAATAAGATGAAGAGATCAAAGATACTAACGAATAGTTCCTGGACTGCAGCAATCATAAGAAAAACATATGGTTTAGCAGCAGATGTCCTATATCCACCAGTTGAAGTAGAGTGTATTCACTCTATATGTAGAAATATTAAGAAGGAGAAGAACCTAGTTATAACGATAGCTAGACTTGCACCAGATAAAAGATTAGAATCCGTTATAGAGATTGCAAAAGAATTGAAGGATCTTCACTTCGTTATTATGGGTATGACAAGCATTAGAGACAGGAGAACACTTGAAGAACTTCTATCTATAGCTGATAAACTTGGAAATGTAGAGATAGTCTATGATCTTCCGAGGAGAACCTTAATAGAGAAGCTATGTAGAGCTTCAATATATCTACACCCAAAATATGCAGAGCACTTCGGTATATCCATTGTTGAAGCAATGGCAGCTGGAGCTGTACCTGTTGTCTATAGGTCTGGAGGTGCATGGTTTGATGTTGTTTCAAGAGTTAGTAGAGTTCTTGGTTATAGATCTACAGCTGAAGCTGTTCAAGTAATAAGAATGCTTTTAAAGAATAGAGGAGAGTTCAAGAAGTTGAGTAAGAAAGCTCGTGAAATAGCATTGAAATTTGATGTCAGTGTTTATAGACGTAAAATGATAGGTATAGTTAAGAAGATTAGGAGGATTAAGAGAATCTCTAGATTGTTAGAAAGAACTTGATCTAACTTAAAAGCTAATGACATACGTTTCTCCATAGTTAGCTATACTTATTCGGGTACCTTCCTCAAGATCTGTGTATATCAATCTGATACCGAAGGGTCTTCTCTTCATATTGAATATGGTGCTGATATCGATGGCGACTCTATGTATTTTATCCTGAAATGTTTTGTCTACAGCGATTCCATCAATACCCGCCACACAGAATAATGTCCAATACATGAAGTCTCTAAACCTAAGCTTATTCTCAAGAATTCTCTTGCTAAGTATGGAATCTTCAATTGGTACAAGCATAACCTCATTAAATCCTATAGCTCTTAAGTTCAATTTCATTACTATTCCTCGAATAAATCTATTCAAAGCATATATAGCATTCGCGGTACCTGCATCACCAAACCTAGCATTTATTAACTTCTCTATCAACATTGCAACACTCTCATCTCTCCATGGGGATATCGATAAATCAATACCTAGATATGCTATGCCTAGATCTCTCGATAGTGAATTGAACTTAGAGTCTATCTCTGTTAAGTACCTAGAGAGGTCTTCAATATTGCCCTGAACTAAAGTCCTTTCCACTAAATCGATATATCTAAATGATATTGCATACCCATCGATAGATGTACTGTTTGCTGTGAATGGAAAGTATGGTGTTGTAATCCAGGGACCTACACCAATAGCAAAACGCATATATGTACTAAGATCATCTCTTGGAAATTCTCTAAGTAGTTCAAGTCCTCGAGCAATACATTCATCTGATGTACATCTAATACAGCTGTACACCCTGCCATGTTCTGTCAAAATCTTTGGTATCACTGATATACACGGAGAATTCTCTTCTAGTGGTAGTGCTTGAATCAACACGGAATCCGGTAATTCTCTATCTAATGCTGTTACCAAGTCTATACAGAAATCTATGGTTTTATTCGTTGGTATTGGAGGTAGTACAACTCTGTAAGTCCATATGTCCAGACTACTGTTTCGAACTGTATCTAGAACTCTTGACAGTATTCGAAACGTTTTTTCCACTATAGCATCAACACTCCAAGTCTGTACATCTATAAATAGAGTTAGAGATCTAATCATTGTCAAGGTGATCACATACACGGGATTCTTTCGAGACTATGCTTCACCCCTAGTACTAACAAGATATAGCTCGGTATGAAATCACTATCCTCCTGGGGTTTAGCTTTGCAGAGAACTACAGCTTCACTTATGTTGATAATCGTAGTTCTCTTCTCTATATGTAGTACAGCTATACATGGTGTTGAAAATACTGTCTATGCTGAACAGGTAGTAAGCGTTACGTACTTTCTCTATGATGCTGTTAAGATACTGTATGTAGATAATAGGAGTGGTAATGTCTCTGGTAAAGCATATCTTGAAACTGCTATAAACTATAGTGATTCAAATTATCGGCAAGAAGTTATAGTATGGAGTTCTGCTAATACATCACGTGAACTAGTTGATAATACTACAGCTCATAGTGTAAAAGTAAGTAATGGAACTACAGCTTTTGTACAACTCCTTGTCAAAGTATATGCAAGAGTAATAACGAGTTCAGAAGTCAAAAAAGCTAATCCATCAAAATCAGAACTTGAAGTATACAAGAACTTAACGTATCTATCTAGGCACGAAAAAGAGCTTGCGGAAAAAGTTGTCAAAGATTTTGAAGAATGGTTAAGGAATAGAAACATAAATATATCAACATTAACACTTGGAGAACTAACATACTATGCATCGCTATTCGTCTACAAATACTATATAAAGTATTCTGCATCAGCTCTACCAAGATCTCTAGATGAAGTTATAGAGAAAAGAGAAGGTGATTGTGATGACATGTCGAGAGTACTTTCTCTAATACTTCGTTATTATGGAATACCAACAATGATTGAGTATGCCTATATCTATGTTGAAGGTTATCGATTTGGTGTTACAATAGGTAAAAGCTATATAGTCTTTGAAAACAATGGTCCTCATGCATACACTCTAGCTTATCTAGGTAAAGATATTGGTTGGGTACCACTAGACCTAATCGGTATTACTAGAGATGATCCTATAACCTATAGTTCTAGATCTTTAGCAATAGCATTGATTGTAGGTCATAGCTACAATATAACAGTCAATATGACTAGTGTTAAGGAATATGTTCAATTCTCAACACTTGTACAATACGTAGAGGTTATAGGAGTTTCAAAGAAACCTCTATCGGGAGAACAGATATTGGAGAAACTGGATAGAGCTTTAAATGAATATTTAACGAAAACAAGTACTATAACCACTACCACAACAACCTTTACTACAACACCAATCTCGACATCAACACTCATATCTGCAACACCTACTCAAACAACTCTTATCACAAACACTTCTACAGCATCAACACCATTACTAGAATTCAAAGACGACATGGTTAAGGGTATAATCGTGATAACATCTCTATGTATAGTAATAGCAATAGTCATTACAGCAATACGTAAGAGATAAACCTATTTTATGATCTTAACAAGAATTAGTTTTAACATTTTAAATGCTATATTTAACGTTGTTACTACCATAGAGCGAATACTACTAGAAAATCCTATTGTTATTATTGTATAGATGATGATCTGTACTGCTATTAATGGAGCAATGTATTGAAGTTGCATTATCAGAGGTACATCTACAGGTATCTCCTCTGATATATTTGCTATGGATATCGAGGATACTACCGCGCCTACTATACATAGAGAAATGTCTTTTAGAGGTACTGATAGTATCCCTCGCCTTATACACATAGACATAACTATAATCAAGAATACAAGTTCAAGTATTATCCAGCTAATGGATATATAGGTACAGAGTTCAATAAAGCTGCTAAACTTCATCATATTACCTAGAACTAGAGCTGATAATAGCATTGTTAAAGTCCTTAGCAATCTAAGACTATTGACTTTGAATAGATATGATCGTGTAAGTTTCACACCTATATACTCCATATCCATTCTCTCTATACCTATTAAAGATGATTCGAATATCGCTGTATATGAAGAAATGAATGCTGCTATAGATGTCAATTTCAATGCAACATTTAGAGATCTATAAACAGGCTTAAACATTGTTAGTATGGCTAGTGAATTAGCTATTAGTATCGATGTGAAGAGCGTGCCTATGAATGCATTGACTCTTAATGTATCTTCAATAAATCTTTTTCTATCTATTGATGAGCTATCACTAAGTCGAAGTAACTGAATATAGAGTGGTACTGCAAGTTGTGTTCCACCCATGTATATAACATTATATGGTATCAACATAACTCCTAAGTATGCTGCAATAACACTTGAGCTAAGGACATAAGCTAATATTGGTGTTATAGATCTAAAGATTATGCTCGTCACTACAGCTATCACGGACACGTACGTGAGCTTTAATACCTCAATTAGTAATTTATTATTGAATACAAGTTTAGGAAGTCTATGTTCCTTAGGTACGACAAGTAGCAAAGTAAAATCCATAGCAATAATTGACATCACTACAGCTAACATGACACTCTCAATACTTAATTGTGATAGGTATAAGGTAATGAATACAGTTAAAATCCTAACTGTTTCCCCTATAATAATGGAAACTCCTCTGATGCTAGGATTCAATGTTACAGCAATGCTTCTATGGTACATCATTACAGCGGTTGTCATTATATTTGCTATAGAAAGCGCTATTATTGGATATGTTACTTCAATCATGTTTTCATATATAGACCAAATGCAAATAATAAAGATGAACACCGATGAAATGCCGTAAATAAGAATCCATGTATTTAATGGTCTTATTCTATTGAATTGTCTCCATGCGTAAAATCTTACAATCCAGACACTCCAAAGATAATATCCTGTAGTCAAAGCACCAATAATGTTAACTATTATTGTGAATGCTCCATAGTCATGAACACTCAGTTTCCTTATAACTATCAATGTAAATACTATGGCTATTATTAGTTTATAGATATGTGCAAAATACATTATAACCGAGCTTACTCTTAGCCTCACTAACTCACTCTCTCTAGCTATCACAGCATCACCACGTATACCCTATGTAGTAGGCTTTGAAATGAGGTAAAATATATCCATAGATAGGCCTAGATCTAGGTGAATAATACATTGATTCGATATGATATAGCAGTACTCGGTTGTGGTTGGTCTGGAATCCTAGTATCGTATTTTCTCTTAAAACGCTATCCAGGATTAAAGATTGTCTGTGTAGATAAAGATAGTGAACTTGGAGGATTGATGAAGAGTAGGTTTATCGATGGCTTTACATTTGATATTGGTGGCAGCCACGTTATATTCTCAAAGAGTCCTGGTATACTCCATGAAATGCTTAGTTTTTTAAATAGAGGTTTTGTTGAGCATAGAAGACAAGCATTTATCTATATTGAGAACAGATTTGTACCGTATCCTTTTGAGAATGGTCTATGGGTTTTTCCACCAGAAAAACGTGCTGAAATATTGATCTCATTTATTGAAGCTTTACTTTCAACTCAATGCAAAGGAGATAGTTGGAGACCTAGATCTCTTCGTGAATGGATTAGAGGCTTTTTTGGTAAAGAGATAGCTAGGATATATCTAGAGCCATACAATGAGAAGATGTGGAAGAGAAATTTAGATGAAATAGATACGAGCTGGATACATATTCCAGGAAGACTTCCAATACCTGATTGGAGAGATGTTGTCTATGCATGTGTAGGTATACCGACTACTGGCTATAGAGAGCAATCTAGATTCTACTATCCATTGATTGGAGGTATAGCTAGACTCTATCG
>CAZUDD010000060.1:0-8360 GCA_964619665.1 uncultured Desulfurococcaceae archaeon
CAGAAATATGATCTACGATAAAGATGCTCTAGTAGTACTTAACATTGAGAAAGCTCTCTTTCTATACCTGCTCGGATTTGTAGAACCTCTAACTACATGTTTATAATTAAGATAAAAACTTACTAGTGATGTGGTTATGTGAATTAGGTTTCTCTGATGTGTAGAAGTGTGCAAAGTAGTTAGTGTACTTTATCAAAAAGGTAAGGAGTAAAGGTTATAATCATGATTAAGAGCACGAACTGTATATAGCTTCAAAAACTGGTTTCCATAGGATTAGGTAAAAGGTAGAGGTGATAATAGGGTATGAGAATCCCAAAGAAGATTAGAACGTATTGTCCTAGATGTAGAACACATACAGAACATACAGTGACAATTTATAGACATGGAAAGAGAAGAACTCTTGCTCAGGGTCAGAGAAGATATCTTAGAAAACTTGAAGGTTATGGATCGAAAAGAAAACCTGAACAAAAGAGATTTGCTAAGGTAACAAAGAAAGTTGTACTTAAGCTAAAGTGTACTAAATGTGGGTATATCCAGCATAGAAAGGGTATTAGGTTAAAGCGTGCAGAGCTTGTTGAGGTGAGATAGAGCTATGGTTAAGAAGAGAAAGATATTGATACCAGAGCCTAAGAGTAGATTTGTTCGTGTACGCTGTCCTAATTGTGGAAATGAACAGGTAGTGTTTGATCACGCAACATTTCCTGCTAGATGTTTAGTATGTGGTCAAGTACTTGTTGAACCAACAGGTGGTAAAGCTAAGATAAAAGGAGAGATTGTTAAAGTACTTGGATAGCAACTATATTGCAAGTATAAAGCGTATTCCAGGTGATACTTGTGACCATGGTTTTTAAACGTAGGGACCTTCCGGAGATTGGAGAACTCGTCATAGCTAAGATAAAGAAAGTCTTTGAATATGGTGCTTATGTTGATCTCATTGAATTCGATAATCTCGAAGCATTTATTCCTTGGAGTGAAGTAAGTACAAAGTATGTAAGAGATATCAGAGATGTTCTTAAGGAAGGTCAAATAACTGTTGCTAAAGTTATAAGAGTTGATAAGAGAAAGCGACCTCCACAAATAGATTTATCGATAAAGAGAGTTACTGAAGGAGAGAGAAGAGTTCGTATGATGAGATGGAAAAGAGATCAAAAAGCTCAAAAAATCGTTGAGTTAACGGCAAAGAAACTAGGTAAGTCAATTGAAGAAGCTCATGAGTATGTATGGAATAAACTCAAAGAGAAGTTCCTTGATGTAATGACAATACTCGAAGAAGCTGTGATAAAAGGTCCAGAAATCTTCATAGAGATTGGTATACCAGAAGATTGGGCTAAAGCACTATATGAAGAGGCTAAGAAGCATATTGAGATAAAGCGTATTAGACTACGTGGATTACTCGAAGTAAAGACATTGAAAAGTGATGGTGTTGAAAGGATAAAGAGATTACTGTTGGAATTAGAGAATACACAACCTCCAGATAAATTCACATCGCTAAAGATATACCTGGTAGGTTCACCAAGATATCAAGTCGAGATAGAGAGTACAGATTACAAGATAGCTGAAAGATACTTTAATGAATTGATTTCTAAAGCTGAAGAACTAGCTAAGAAGCTTGGTATTGAATACATAAACTTCAAAACTCAAGAGGTGACTAAAGCTTAGTGAGATGGAAGATAAAGAAATGCCCTAAATGTGGTAGATATACGCTTAAAGACATTTGTCCAGATTGTGGCACAAAAACTGTTAGTGCACATCCCCATAGGTTTTCACCAGAGGATAGATATGTTAGATACCGTGTATTCATGAAGTATCCTAAAGCTGTTGAGATATGTATAGAAAGAGAGAAAAGTTAGCTTTAACTTATCCAACTAATACCATCTTCCCCAATATGGAATCTGAGTGCAAATGATAATGGTTTCTCAACAATAAGAATACGTGTATTTTCACCTATGACTGTCTTCATAACTATGTCAGCCCAAGGAAAGAGGTATTTCATTCCTGAGGGCTCTTCTAGTCCTTCTTCACCTACTCTTATCTGTGCAGATGTAAGTATATATACATTGTATTCTCTGTTGAGACTGGATAGTATTGCTAGCAAGGCTATGAACTTCTTAAGACCATCAATTGATTCAGCTTCAACTCTATAAAAGTTGTTTATAGAGTCTATAACTAGTAGACCTAGATTCATTAGATCAATATCTACGTACAGTTTTAATATGAGTTCTAGTAGATGATCTTGGTCTATAGCTTCAGCAAAGAGTATATTGGGGCTGTAGAGATTTAATTGAATAGCTCTGTACTGATACTCACTACCTTCAGTACTTATATAAACGGCAGTCTTCTTACCTATGAATCCATTAGCTAAAGAACACTTTAGCAAGTTCAGAATCAGATTTGTTTTACCTGAAGCAGCTTCACCGTATATGAGGATTTTCTTTGGCTCACTAAATAGAGAATCCAGTATCTCATTGCATATCGATGGTGTTTCAGCCGAGAACCGATTCATCACTTAATCAGTACCCGGTAGCTAATCATCATATCTAAAAATCCTTAAGTAACAACGTATTCATATACATCTCTATCTCTTTGCCTAAGAATTCCTTTCTCTATCAAATTCTTTATAGCTTCATCATAGTATCTCTCTTCAACATCGATACCATACCATTCTCTGAATTTGCTTATGATCTCATCCCTACTCCATGTACTCTTCTTTGATTCTTGATATTCTGTCGATATCATTCTCTTAATAAACTGAGTAACGTCTTCTAATCTAGTCCAGGGATACTGGAACCAAACCCATTCTTTTACTTCCATATAGTAGAAATCTGGCTTGATTTTAGCAACAGTTGAAATCCATTGTAATGCTGCTGTTTTTAATTCAGCTGGTTTCCACTTTTCTTCGATAAACCTTTTTGCTAAGATCATAGAGTCTCCAGTATCAACAATATCATCGACCAACAATGCTTTTAATCCTCTTAAGTCTACCACGTATTCAAACTTGATTAAGGCTTTTTCACCTTTCAATGCAGCTTCAGTCCAGTGTTGAGATTGTATAGATATGAGGTTTTCTATTGATAGGAAATCACATATAAGTCTAGCTGGTACATATCCTCCTCTAGCAATAGCTATTACAACATCGGGTTTGTAGCCACTAGCTTTTATCTTTTGTGCAAGACCCCAACTCCATTCAACGATATCGCTCCATGAGACGAGCTTTACTGGTACACGAGGCACAGGGAACCCTTATTGAATGCTATGCATTTATACACATATAGACTTTTGTGCTGAACATATGTAGCGTATGATGGCCCCCCGGCGCCGGCCCGCAGAAGTGGATGAGCCGATGGCGACCATGCATGCGGGTTCTCTGAGGGGGGTACAAAAACTTGTTATTTCTCGAGGATGTTTGGATCTGAGTTCACTATATATCTAGTTACCGTTTTATCACTATAACGAATTATTGATAGAGTACTATACAGGAGGTCAACGAAATGAGTCTAAATGAAAAATTGAAGAATGAAATAGAGAGTATTGTAAATGCTATAGCGACTGAACTTGATATCAAAGACTCAACACGTGAGGAAGCGCTCAAACTATCACGTGAAGTCTTAAGAGATTCAAGTGATGTTATCACGTATATACACATCGGTCAGTATGAAAAAGCACGTGAAATACTTGAAAAGCTAAAAGAGAAAGTATTGAAACTTCTTGAACTCGTAGATCCACATATAGAGTTAAAATATAGTGGATTCATAAACAATGCTTTTATGGAGTATGCTGAAGCAGCTATACTCTATGGAATAGTTGTTGAAGGTAGAATTCCTAGACCTGAAGAGCTCCATATATATCCTGTACCCTATATCCTTGGACTTTGTGATGCTGTAGGAGAACTTAAAAGACATACAATTGAGTTACTTCGTCAAAACAAACTAGACGAAGCTTTTCAATACATAGACTTAATGGAGCATATATACAATATCCTCAAGAAACTCGATTATCCAGAAGCATTAACACCAGGATTAAGACACAAAATTGACATTATGAGAAGGATTATCGAAGACTTAAAGACCTTTTCCATCGATATCAGTAAAAGAATTGAATTGATAGAAAGACTAGAAGCTGTTAGTAAATGCACAATGTCATAGTCTTGGAATAGTGACGTGATTTCTATGAGTTTTGTAGTAGATACAGAAATTGAGAAAGCATGCAGAGTAATTCTAGATCCAATGCTATTGACAACTGTGTATCTAAAGGCTAAAACTATTGCAGTACACTCTTTTGAAAGCATAGATGATTTACGTAAATTTGTATCACAACTAAAAACTAATGAACATAGTTTCAAATTAATCGTACTCATAGTTAGATATCCAAGTAAAAACCTTGAAATTTCCATTAAACTCGTATGTGTTGGAACAAGAATCCTATGTACTAGAGTCTTCATTGGTAATACACTAGCTCCTTATCATGTACTTCAAACACTAGTAGATCTTGAACCAGAACCTCCGGTTAGAATAGCTATTTTTGATCTCGATAGTATTACTGAAATAAAAGAACTTAAAGAAAATATCCTGTATCTGCTGGATCTTGAAGATAGGATAAGGTCTCGATATGCTGTGTAAACACATACTTTCTATGAACATAGTCTAAGAATTTCATATAGTGCAATATAACTTGATACGACTACGTTAAGACTAAAACCCATAACTTTTTGAGGTATCTTAACTGCTAGACCTCCATAGCTCTCTATCAACGATATATATTTAGTTGGTATACCATAGTCTTCAGCACCAACAAATACTGCTACACATTCTGAACACCCATGTTCTCTAATTACATCGGGTGTACTACGTGCAATAGTCTCAAAAACTACCATTAAACAATTTCTATTCTTTAAAGAATGAACAATCTCTTCTAGACTATGTGATACTATGAGTTTTTCACGAAGCTCATTGGCAATAACATTAAAAACCTCTTTATCAACATCATTACGTGGTACAATGATCAGACTACACCGAATACCGTATCTCTTAGAAATACCTATGATGAGATTAGCTATATCCACAACATTTCTTGGGTCCTTAGGGTGATAAAATATTATGAAGAGCTCTGATATCTTCGTCAAGACTATCTTCCTTTATCCGCGAGAGATCTTCGAAATAGCAGTTTTACTCCGAACACTCTATGCATTCTTAAAAACATCATTTAAGTTAATTATCGTTACAACGAATAACATCGACTTAAAAACATTCAAACGAATTATTGAGTATAGCCGTATGCCCATAGTAATAGCTAATAACAATCTCTCGATACACACTATCCAAGATCCACATTCTATACAGAGTATCCTAGATAGTGTCTTAGATAATGTTGAAGAAGTTCTTGTTCTAGATACCGATGGAATAGATCCTAGAAATGTTAGAATTGAGGGTAGCCATAATATCGCTATTATTGGAGGATACATAGAGAGGGATATGCTGAAGGAATATCTTGAGAATAGAAATAAAGTTACGTATGTAAAGAGCTTTGCCACAGATAATTATGCGTATGAGCTAGCTCTCATAACGTACATTATATACTCTTCACATCGAGGTGTACATCCTATACAAACTATGTTGAGAATACCTAAAGATAGCATTTCAATTCTTAGCTATATACTCAAGAAAATCTGGGAATCCATTCATATGTTTGATAACTATGTATTGTTAACTCCATCAGTAATAGCGTACTCGTATAGAAAGGCATTGAAAGAACTCAATCTGTACTCTGAGTTAGAATCTACACACATATTCATTGATCAGTATGGACGCGTCAACCAGAGAATATCCTTGAAGCTCTATAATAGTAAACTAGAGTTCTTAAAGACTATAAGCATAGATCTTCAAGGTACAGAGATATGTCTAGACATACCATGTACTGATGATAAAGGTACTATCTATGTGCAGAGACTGTGTGGTTTCATAGACCTCAATACTTTAACTATATGTGTTGCAGGTATCTGTATTCCTAGTAAAGAGGTTGACTATAGTGTATTGAAGAGATTCTTTGACGCTATTACAATTGATTGATATGGCATTTCACTAGACGTAAAGACGATGATATCATAGTTAGCTTTTTCTAAGAGTTCTGTAATCTCATTAACATCAACGATATCCTCATGAACTTCAATTACTATATCCTTAACATAGTTTTGTATAAGATCCATTGAAGACTTGAGTAGATCTAGTTCAAGACCTTCAACATCTATTTTTAGTAGATCTATGGGTTTAAACATGTTTATCAGAGGTCTAATACCTATACATTTCACCTTAACAGCTCTACTGACACAAGAAAACTTCTCAACATGTTCTCTATAAACAGATGAGATAGCACCATACACACCTTCAAACAACACTATCTCACCGCTACTTGGACAAACAGCATATTTTGAAGTATAGACTCTACTGTATACACGATTGATTCTGATATTCATGGATAGAAACTCGTAGTTTATTGGTATAGGTTCAAAACAGAGTACCTTACAAAATCTATTAATGTTCTTAGTGAGATGTATTGCAAAGAATCCAAGGTATGCTCCTATATCTACAACTCTCTTAGCTTTAAGAGCTATAGAGATTCGAGGATAGAAATAGTCATTCTCTACTATATGAAGTATATTTCTTAACGCATAGGGTAGATGATGTAGAGGTACCATAAAGAGACAGTTACATGTGTATAGGATTGCAGGAATCTTTAATTGCATAGTGGATATAGACTTGGAGATACCTCTTGATATTGTTTCAATCAAGCCATTTATGGTGTAGAGCATCTGTATGGAGTTTCTACATGAATGTATCTTCATAGTCTCTTAATCTCTATAACCTATTCTTAGATTGAGTTCAGTGGTTATCTATGCAGTGTCTAGTCATCATATTAAGTGATCCTGTTAAACTTAAGCGTAGAGTTGTCTCTACAGCACATAGACTCAATGCAAAGATTCTAAATAGAAGACTTTTCATCTTCGATGAGAGTAAGGCTAGAGTCTTCTCAATGATTTTTGAAAGATTAAGAGCTAGAACCCTTATGCTACTTGTTAAAAATGTTGAGGATAGTGAACCTGAAGAAAATGAGTTTCTCCATGTACTCATACTTAGACTTCATGATACTTCGATGTATAGAACGTTATTGGTGAAAGCTATTAAGAGGCACAGTTTCACTATCGATAGTATAAATCTAGACAATATGTTCACAGTATTCATACCATCTGGTAAGCACTATAGGGAATTCATGGAGTTTGAACTCTCAGGAATCCTTAGACAAATAGAAATTCTATATAGATTTGTTGCAAAACCATTGAGAAATATCGACTCTAGATATCTTGCATCGATAGTTCAAGTCTTCAGCATGAGGTACCGTAGCTCAATGTTGAAGGTAGGTATTGATGTTGAGGAATTCAAAAATGTATGGAGTAAATTCTATGCATAGAGTGTCGATCAGCGTCGGCGGCTCTCATCAATAGCTCAGACTCCGTAGCTTTCATCATAACTCCTATAGCTCCTTAATCTCTACGGCTATACCCCTAATAGTTCCTCTATCAACTATCTCATCGAATATAGAAAGGTTTTCTTCAGCAATCTCTTTAGGGAATATCTTGACAATAGCCTTCCTCAAATTATCGATAGATATAGGTATAAATCCTAATCGAGATGCTATACCCAGTAGACATATGTTTAGTGATCTAATGGCATTGAACTGTTTTAGTAATTTGCTTAGATATGTAATCACTAACTTCCTACAACGTGACCTAACTCTATCTAATATATAATCGATGCTGGGATATGTTTCTAGACCTAGCTGAGTTGTTATAGTGTTCCGTGAATATTGTTCTAGTAGAATCACAGTCTTGTTACTAGATGAGTATCTATCAACAATTCTTAGAGTTTCAAGAAGTTCAAGACCTATAATTAGATCAGCTGATGCATACGGAGGTACAGGGCTTAGAGTGTCTATGGTTTTATCCCTAATTGCTATACGGATAAAACTTACAACAGAACCTCCACGTTGAGACATACCTAGAGTCTCACCAATTACTATATTGTATCCTTGCATTATGGCAGCTTCACCTATAACCCTAGATAACGTTAGAGTTCCTTGACCTCCAACACCAGTTATGAGTATTGTAAGGATGCCTGATTGCATTGTTTAAGACACCTTGTAAGGTTTGTATAGCTTAGGCTTTCTAATTCCAGGACGAATCGCTTTATGAGGGCATACCTCAGCACATAAACCACAACCATTACATAGATTCGTGTCTATGAATACTTTGCTTCTAGTTGAATCCCATTGAAGAGCTGGACATCCAGTTATTGAAATACAGACTCTACAAC
>CAZUDD010000061.1:0-8329 GCA_964619665.1 uncultured Desulfurococcaceae archaeon
CAAGTATGCGGGCCTTTCGAGCCCGTGACCCGGGTTCAAATCCCGGCCGCGGCACCAGCACTTTCTTATTCTAATATCTGTGAACGGTGTAGAAGTGTGAATATTGATGCTATAATCAATGTGTTAGCGAATGTGGCTTTTACTATAGAGAGAAAGAGGGTTTCCCTTGATAGAGCATTTACTTTGGTCTGTAGAAGAGTTAAGTGTAGTACTAAAGAGTTTTCACGTGAAGACATATACAATATAGCGCATAAGTTCATAAGCAACTACTACTTCGTTAAATATATTGTAGAGAAGATCAAGAATGGAAAGTATTCTTATAGACTCCTAGCTCGTGCTTTTCTCTTCCTCTTTTCTGAAGAGATTGGAATTCCAAGACATGCAAAACTAAGGAAAACCATAAAGAGAGATCTTCCGGAACTTGAAAGAATTGTTCAGGAAATCAGTGATCCCTGGATAACGCTATCCTATCCAAGATGGTTCTACGAAAAATTAGAGAAAGTACTAAACCGTGAAGAAGTTAACAAGCTATTGAATGCTATGAACAGACGCACGATATGGCTACGTATAAACACCTTGAAAATCGATATCGATAAGGCTTTGAAAAGATTAGAATATGAAGGTGTAGTATGCGAAATCGATAAGTCTATACCCATAATAGTCAAGGTCTTGAAATCACCAAAACCTGTTAGAAATCTGAAACTCGTTAGAGAAGGAGCTATAATAATCCAGGATAAAGCAAGCGTACTAACAGTCTTAGCGTTAAAACCAGAGCCCAACATGTTGATCTATGACTTCGCAGCAGCACCTGGTATCAAAACCTCACTTATAATGCAGTTGACCGAAAATAGAGCTAGAGTTATAGCTTTCGATCTTTCTCTAAGAAGACTTATAAACATGCGTAAACTCTTGAAAAAATATGGTGTTGATATCGATAGAGTTGATATAGCTTTAACAGACTCTAAACTTGTTAGTCTAACTAGAAAAGCCGATATAGCTCTAGTGGATGCACCATGTAGTAGCAGTGGTGCAATTCCTAAAGATCCAGCAATTAAATTACTACTGAGATCCGAAAAAATAGTATCGAAAATGAGTGAAATACAGAAAGGTCTATGTATGAATGCCACCAAGTATTCTGATACAGTTGTATATGCAACATGTTCTGTATTTCCAGATGAAGGAGAAGATGTTGTTCAATACATAATACATAGATCAGATTTTAAAGTAGTTGATCCTAGAATTCCAGCAATGAAAGGTTATAGAGTTTACAGTGATATATGGTCTAAGGTTTGTCGAACATATCCTCATATAGATGATTGCGAAGGATTCTTCATAGCGCGTTTAGAGAGATAAAGTAGAAAGGTAAGGTTTTGCTTTATCAGAATGAGCTATGTGATTCTATGTGTTGTGGTGTATAATGTTCTTTGGGATAGTATTTCAGTGATCTTGTTGGAGTTGAAACATACACTTCTATGAATTCACTTAGTACACCGCTTGTTCTAATCTTAGGCTCTAATACTTCCTCTAGTTGATAGAGTCCAGCTATATCGTTCATATGCACAACTATTTTGATAGGTCTTTCACCCTGCTCTATCTCAACACACTCAATACTTAGAGCTGAAACCGCATGCATATCCATTTTACCTAGTCTATATGGTACTCTTGCTCTACCCTTAGCCATATCAAGACCATCAGCTATCTTAACGACACCACTCTCAATAGTTAAACAATCTACATTATAGTCTGTAGCATAGATTGCATGAAGTATCTCTTGTCGAAGTGCATACATATGTCTTCTATGAATAGGTCCAAGGATTTCAGGTAATAATCTATTGAGGATATCTTTGGCTAAGAGTGCTCCTAGAAGTTCATGGTTCACTCTGTGGATTGAGTTTCCGATATCGTGAAGATATGCAGCTAGTAGAACTATGAGTTTAGCTTCGTCAACGGATCTTGCTGTATTTACTATAAGTGATGAGGGTTTGATACCTCTCCTCATTAAGAGCTCTAGTAGTTCTAGTGCAGCACCAGCAACAATTCTAGCATGTACTTTCCCATGATCATTGTATCTAAGTCTAGTAACAGCCATTACATTGCTCATCTTTAAGAGCTCTACAACTTCATCATCGTTTTCAAGAATTTTCACGGCTTTTTCAAGTAATGGAGAAGTCTTTATATGTTGATCAAGAAGTTCTGGAGAGACAATCACCATGAGATTACCACCATGCGTATACGAGGAGGCGTAGTATAGCTATACTTTTTGGAAGCTTATATACCTAAAGGTGACTAAACAAAGACACCTAGAGGAGGAGTTCGTATGAAAGGAATTGAAGAGAGAATTAGGGATTTACTACAGCGAGTTGAAGAGGAGCTAGGTATTGGTGGAGCTCTAATATTTGCTGAAGGTTCAGCAGAATGTAGTGATTGTATACGTATAGAAACACATAATGAAGAATCTTTCGTAAGCTGTGTCTCAGCACTTCTGAGACAAGCAGTTACATCAGGAACTCTACCTATAATAATAGTGAAGAGTAGAGGTCTAGGAGAAGTAAGGTTCTATGCTATAGATACTGTGAACAGAGTGATAATTTCACTGATTAGAGAACTTAGATACTAAGATACAACGCACATGCTATCGCTAATACGTATCGAGATACTCAGTTTTTCAGATTCATGTCGAAGTCTATGTAGCTCCCGTTCTAGAAGTTCCAAGATTTTTAGAACCTGTGTAGAGATATCGCTAAGCTTACCATAGATTGTATACATTGAAGGTGTCAACATGTACGGTAATACTCTACCTTGAACACATCTAAGAATAAACATGTCTTTATGTGAAGTTTTCTCAACCACTAGTGTAAAAGACTCATCAAGTTTTCTATACGCAAATACTCTTGTAGATAATGCACTTGGAATCAAGGAATATCCAAGAGATTTAAATACTTTCCGCAAATCCATATTCTCATCGTACAGACATACGTAAAATCTATACCTTGGTTCTACAGATGCTAATGCATTAATTCTGGATATACATTGAATGAACTCTTTGTTATTTCCTTCCCAATCTATATGAATAAACAATCTCTCACTATCGCTCTTAATGTTTTCTGCACCACATTCCATAATAATTCGAAGAGCTTTAACAAAACCATAGAGAGGATCTACAGTCAAATCTATTAGTAGCTGAAATGGCATGTATAGTCCCTTAAAATATCCTAAGTCTATTCAAAAACAATGAAAACTCCAGGTAGAAGTTCTTGTGCTTTATCTCTTACATTCTCTGGTGGTGGTTCTAGCTTTGCATCCTTAATTTTATGTAGATATTTAAGGTCTTTGATGAAGGGTTCAATATCTTTGTTGATTACGTATAGCGTAGCATTTAGTGGTTGTGAAAGTTTCATGTTTCTCGATTTCTTCAAAGTCCATATTCTGCTATTTAGCTCCATTACCAATCTAAACTTCTCTTTGTAGATGCTCGACCATTCAGGTCTTGGTCTTGGAAGTAATTCTCTATGTATAGTCTTTCCATTTCCATAAATGTTTCTCCATATATAATCCGTTACGAAGGGTAGTATTGGCGCTAATAATAGAAGTATTGATCTCAACACTACGTGAAGGGTATACCAAGCACTTTTCTGTTCTTCATCGGTAAAGTTCTTCTCGATATTATATGCACGACTTTTCACAAGCTCTATATAGTGATCTGCAAAGATATCCCATACGAAATGGTATATGCTGTTAATAGGTTCATAGAAATCAAGTTCTTCATATCTTTTCCTAACATTCTCTATGAGATCATTTAATAGACCTAGAATAGCTAGATCTGTAGGTACAAGATCTTTTGGTGCTTCTACTTCAGGAAATGCTGAGATAAATCTAGCAATATTCCATAGCTTATTTATGAACAGAATTCCTGTTCTTAAGAGCTGTTCCTGAAATCTATAATCACTTCCAAGTTTTGCTGCAGCTGCAGACCAGAAACGAAATGCATCAGCACCATATTTCTCAAGATATGGTTCAGGATATATTACATTACCTTTACTTTTATGCATTGCTTCACCTTTCTCATCTAAACCCATACCATTGAGTCTTACCATATCGAATGGAGGTCTATTGTATAGCTGGTATATTCTGAGAATCGTGTAGTATAGCCAAGTTCTTATAATGTCAATTCCTTGAGGTCTCAAAGTCTTTGCCTTCTTCTCCACATATAGTTTGAATATCTGAGGATACTTAGTAATACCTGCTGCATACAGCACTGATATTGAAGAGTCAAACCATGTATCGAAAACTCTCTTTTCTCCCTCTAATGCTGTTGAAGGTGCCTTACACACGGGACATTCATTCCAAGGTGGTGGTTCTTTCCAGGGTCTATAATATCTTCCTGGTTCAGGTACTAGTACTGAACCACATACTCTACATCGCCATACAGGTATCTCTGTAGCATAGTATCTCGATCTAGATATAGGCCAATCCATAGCTAGAGACTCTATCCAGTCGATTAGTTTTCTCTTGTGTTCTGGTGGAAAGAATTTCATTTCATCGATTATCTTCTTCAATGTATCTCGGAATTCTAGTTGTTTAAGGAAGTACTCTTTGGTATGTATGAATTCTATTGGAGTTCCACATCTCCAACATACGGGTACTCTGCGCACTATTGTCTCCTCTTTTACTATGAAGCCATTATTTCTTAGAATCTCAACGATTTTCTTACGTCCTTCAGTTACTGTAAGTCCTGCTATAGGCCCTGCTAACTCATTGAATCTACCTTCCTGATCGATGATAACTCTAGGCTTTAATCTTAGTTCTCTGATAACTCTGACATCTGTTTGATCACCATAGCTACAAAACATCATGATACCTGTACCGAATTCTGGATCAACACTTGGATGCTCAATTATGTCAACGGTATAGTTATAGATAGGTACAACAGCCTTTCTATTCCTTAAATGTTTATACCTAGTATCTCTTGGATTGTATGCTAGTACAAGACATGCTCCAAGGAGTTCAGGTCTTGTTGTAGCTATCACTATCGCTTCATCTGTGCTATCGGCGAGTCTAAACTTTATGTAGTATAGCTTTGCTGTCTCCTCCTTGTACTCTATTTCAGCCTCTGCAATTGCAGTTCTACAGCGTGGACACCACATAACAGGTCTTTCAGCTTCATAGATTAGTCCTCTACGCCATAACTCAATGAATGTGCTTTGAGTTATCGCTCTATATTCAGGACTATCAGTACCCTCTTTCCAGTATTCAAAAGAACATCCAAGTCTACGCCAGATACCCAAGAATTCCTTCTCAACTTCATCTAGGTACTGCTTACACATCTCTAGAAACTTTTCTCTACCTTCAACAGTCTTTGCTATTTCATGGGGGTTAAGACCATATGTTTTCTCAATGTATACTTCTACTGGAAGACCATTTCTATCTCCATAGAATGGCACTAGCACATTGTATCCAAGCATACGATAAGCTCTAGCAACCATATCTATCTGTACATAGTGAGCTGCTTGACCTACATGTGGTTTACCGGATAGATAGGGTGGTGGAGTATCGATTATGAGTGTTGGCCTCTTTTCATCATATTCAAATCGGAATAGACCTTCTTTTTCCCAGAGATCTATAAGTTCAAGCTCTTTACCTATATCCCAGTGCTTCTCTTTAAGTTTTGGCTCAAACACTATTCTCACCATGATCATCGAAACAATGAATTTCGAGTCTCTGTCTAGTACTCCGGTAAATAGGGTTATGGTGTTCAAGGTAAATATCTCTGTATAGCTAAACCATGAAATCAGTGTCGCCGGAGGTCTCTATGTATAGAATGAATATTCTAACTATTATAACTTCGACTATATAACCTATAATATGGGATGATTGAGCATCCCGGAACTGATTCGTGATGAGGTCCCGCATCAATGACCCTTGACAGCGAATATTGCTACGACATACTCTTAACTTGTCGTTTAGGAATGGATAAGATTGTAGCTACCTATGTAATGGAGTTAGATCCAGAAGCTCAGGTAGTTCCTTCACCTTTTGGATATGAAGGTATGGTTGCAATAAAGACTAAGAGTAATAAATATGAATTGGCTAAAAAGATCAAAGAACGTATTGTTGAAGTAGAGAAAGTGTTTGTTGTTGAAGCATGTACTAGAGCTAATATCGATGATATAGTAAATGCAGTTAAGGACATTGTTAGAGATAAGATTAGAGCTGAAGAGTCTTTTGCTGTTAGAACTACTAGACGTGGAAAACATAGTTTTACTAGTATCGATGTGAATGTAGCTGTAGGATCTATTGTTAAAGAATTGACTGGAGCTAGCGTAAATCTTGATTATCCTGAAAAGGTTGTATCAATACAAATACTGCGAGACTATGCCTACATAAGTATTCTACCCGGTACCGAGTTCTACAAGAAAATGAAGCCCTACAAGTATCCAATGTATAGAATATTCCAGAGATTCGTTGTTGCTCACGAACCATATCTAGGACCACTAGATGCTGCATATACAATGGGTACACGAATCGGTAGAGAAGTCCAAACTTTTGAAATAGGTGAACTTGTCATAACTCCAATAGATATTGTGAATGCAGAAAGTCTGTATCACTTTATGAGAGGCCTCTTCGAAGGTATAGAATCTAGATATGAAATTCAGAAACGAAGTTATGGAAGACCTGTACACCGTGTTAAAGTGCTACTCCAAGACCTATACCAGTTCGTTAGATCTAGACTCAATGAAACAATCATTGTATTTGAACCAGAAGGTGAACCAATATCTAGAGTAGCTCATGAAGTACGAAAAACTATCTTTGAAGGTCTTAGAAGACATGGTAGAATCAATGTATTGGTTGGTGCTAGAGAAGGAATACCAACAAGCATATTCAGATTCGCTGACCTAGTACTAGATGTTGCTCCGGGTATAGTCATATCCACAGACTATGCACTATGTTCTGCACTAATAGCTTTAGCAACAGTACTGCATGAAAACCTTGTAGCAGAAGATCCATTGTCAAAGTAAGGCAGTAGAGTATATAGTCTTGAACATCTAGTGAATTCAATGGTGTATCTGGTTTGAGACGTATTGTTGTTCTAGGTAGTTGGTGGGATATACCCAAAGGGGATTTTCCTATTCGTGCTCTCTCTACTCGATTATCAGAGCTAAGAGATTGTGAAATAATAGATGTCGATGAGTATCGAGTTCTAGCTATTAAGTTAGAGAGTGAAGGTATAAACTATGGATTAGCGGTATTGGTGTGTTCAAATAACGAAGCATTTATGGTGTTACTCAAAAGTGAAGAAGATTGGCAGGCAGTAAAGAACCATGTAGCTGAAAAATCAGGTTCAGAAAAAAGTAAAGAGTTGATTGATATTTTGAGAGATATTGCTGCTAGAAGTAGCGAGGGTATTATCATACTTTACTAGCGTGTATTGACCTACCTAAACTACATCGCAGTATTTCTGGAATAGATGTCATATCAATTGTTGTTGCTATACCTTTCTTGAGAAGTTCTGATGCTATTTCGATACTGTTTTCACCACCTACATATACTAAGATGGGAAGAGCGCTACTACGCTTAGAGTACTCTTCTAAAGCTTCAACAATATCTCTCCATGGAGCTGAAGCTATAGGAACATATACAATAACCACCACATCGTATACTCGATGTTTCTCCAAAACAGTCAGGATCTTGAATAGTGTTTCACCATCGATTAGAGCTGTTGTATCTATAGGATTCTTTAACGAGCTTTGAGGTGGTAAAAATGATAGTTCATCACGTAATTCAGTAGGAGTTTCAACAACATTGAATCCATTTGATGACAGTATATCGGTTATAAGTACAGAAGGACCTCCAGAATTCGTTACTATGCATACACGCTTTCCCTTAACATTGTCTATAAAGGGTATTGCTATAGATACATCCACAGCTTTCTCAATACTTTCAACAGGACATGCACCACATTGTCTTACAGCACTCTTGAAGACTTCATATGATAGTGAAAGAGCAGCTGTATGACTAGCTGCAGCTCTTAATCCCTCTTCAGATCTCCCACCCTTAACAATGACTATAGGTTTGTATTTACTCACAGTTTTCAATGCATTAAGAAATTCTCGACCCTTCTTAATTCCCTCTAGATACATCAATACAGATTTAGTGTATGAATCTTCAAGAGCTGTATACAGTGCATCAACTTCATCTATATCTGCAGCATTTCCTAGCCCTATGTATAGGCTAAGACCTAGATTCAATTTTGTTAGTCTATCTATTACAATACTAGCTAAAGCTCCACTTTGAGCTATAAAAGAGATACATCCTTCTCTATACCTAGACT
>CAZUDD010000062.1:0-3626 GCA_964619665.1 uncultured Desulfurococcaceae archaeon
CTACAGTATATACAGTTGAACGGACATATAGTTGTTGGTCTAACCTGTAGTATGTTTGTACCTCGATCGATTATGCCAAAGGCTATATGGCCTATGAGAGGTACATCATCTACGTAGAGATAGTACTTATTATTTGCTGTACCCAGTAATCTCATTTTTCATCAGCTAGAGACCAAATCTAGCCATTGTTTTGAGTACGCAACTAGCTCTTATAGCCATCAACACCATCATTATCTCTATCTCTGATCCTCTTCTCAAGGTGTCAACTAGTTCTCTCGATAGATCGGATGCTGCTTTACTAGCATTGATGGCTAGTGTTTCAGGACCAATAAAACTGCTCTTCCTTACAACAATTCTTCTAGAATCGCTCAGCAGAAGTTTGCTTGAGCCTCTAGCAGTAACTACATCTAAAACCCTATCTCTATATAAAAATGCTATGAGGATGATGGAATCGTCATTTCTGATAACATCTTTTACATCAGAATCTATATCTACTACACCTTTAGATGCTGAAACGCCGATAATACAGTCTCCACGAGATGTAACGTAGTAGTCTCTAGTAATTTCAAATGTTGTTCTATGACTAGCTTTGATATTACTACAACCCCTAAATCTGACTACGTCTATAGCGATACACTTGTCAAGATCTATATACACTATGTATACACCCTAGATAGGGTAGGTAAAGGGTATTTAGGGTAGTTTTCAACTATAGTACTTGGTGACGATATAGACTAAGGTGTGTTGATGATAAATCGGATAGACTTTACTAAAGAACGCTACGAACTTGTAGAAATGCTTAAACTTGAAGGTGTTATAAGGTCTAAACTTGTTGAAGAAGCTATGCTTAATGTTCCAAGAGAACTCTTTGTACCTGAAAATCTAAGACATGTTGCTTATGCTGATCATCCTCTTCCAATAGGTTATGGCCAAACAATTAGTGCTCCACATATGGTAGCTATTATGACTGAAGAACTAGATGTGAAACCGGGTATGAGAGTTCTAGAGATTGGAACAGGATCTGGTTATCAAGCTGCTATTCTTGCTTACATAGTCTCTAAAGATCCTAGAGGACATGTATTCACCATAGAGAGAATTCCACAGCTAGCACATAGAGCATGTATAGCATTGAAAAAAGCTAGACTTGGAGACTATGTAATGGTAGTTGTTGGTGATGGAACTGAAGGTCTACCAGAATTTGCACCATTTGATAGAATAATAGTTACAGCTGCAGCACCAAAAATCCCGGAACCTCTAGTAGATCAACTAAAACCAGGTGGTAAGATGGTTATTCCTGTAGGGAGTCGATGGGAACAGATTCTATTGGTTGTAGAAAAAATAGATGAGAAACGTATAAGAACTCGAACCTCTATACCATGTGTCTTTGTACCATTGATAGGAAAACATGGATGGAGAGAAGACACATTTTCTCTCTAGTTAACGCAGTAACTACTACTTCTACTACTTCAGCTTTCGTAGTCTAAAGTCAGATAACAAAGATGTGCAACTATATTATGTAGTTTGTATAATCGTCTCACTATATAGAAGGAGATGTTGATGGAGTTTATCAGCTATAGTGTCTCGAAAAGTTGTTAGAAGAAGTTGTAGTTATAGATATCTAGGACTATTCTGTTTGTCAAGTCTCGATCGACAAAGACTTATTAGATCCTTCAATGCTTTCCCTATTCCAACTCTTAGTCCTAGTTTACGGTCGTTGTATATGTATATGAGTTTCTTTGACTGCAATCTTTTCAGTATATTCATGAGATGAGCTATATCGTAATCTAGTTCTTCAACTAGTTGATCGAGATATACGTATGTGCTATGCCATTGTAGATAGTGTTTCACCATGTGTAGAATCACGAAGGTTTCCTCTTCATCAAGATTCTTGTTATACACCATCTTCTCTATGCATTCATAGATAAGGTTATCGAGATCTTGTTTACCCACTACAGAACTCGTTTTTTCGACAATAAATTGCTGAAATCTTTGTCTATCATCAGCTTTTTCCTGTTTATTTTTGTGGTTTATTGTTGTAGAAATAGATTCAATAGTTCTTTTCTGGGTTACTGATCCCACACTATTACTTGTGGACTTAATGAGAAGCTCTACGTATTGTTTTCCAAGTTCTGTTAAGAACCAGTACCCTGCAACGTAGTTTACGAAACCTCTACTTTTCCAATAGCTTAGATAGCTACTAACATATTTTGATGATTTGCCTATTATCGAAGCAATATCTCTACTCTTCATAGGCCTTGTGTACAGTAGATAGAGAATAGTGTTTGCTATAGATGATCTAGGACCTCTAACACTAGCTACGCTATGTAGAGAATCAGCTTCGAGATCCTCGATAAGCGTATTCGTCTTCATGGTATTGGTGTTTTTCAAGAATTGTCCTCCCATATACTTAGAGAGGAAACAGTATATGTTATCGGAGGTGAGTGTATATATCGTACTACAGGTTGAGGCCAAGAACTATTGAGTGTGCTATATACACTTTACGGCAAATCTCCTTGATTAAGAAAGAACCTGTCTAAGCTACTATCCTTTGATTTTAATGCTTCGATAAATGCTTTTGCAGCTATTTTGGAGGTATTAGCGATTACATCATGTGTTTCCCTAATCGTTATGTTTTTGGCTATCAAGTTTCTTTGAAGTGCTTCTCTAACACTTTCCCTAATATGCCAGTTACCTACAGATACATAGTATCTAGGCGTTATTTCACGAACTATAACTACTTTTGCCTGTCTTCTACGTTTATAGAGGTTTTCAAGAATTGACATTTTAGCAGCTTCAAATCCTCCATCCATGTAGTCTGGAGTACCAGAGATTCTCTCTCTATTGATAACAACAACAGGTTCCTTTGCTTGCTGTGTAAAGATTGTTGATGGATGCCAAACTTCAATCCATAGTATTTCGTATTTTCCAGGAAGTAGAAGTATCCAGAATCTGTTACCCAGATACTCTACATAGTATAGCTCGCTATGGTCTATCGTATCTCTACCATATAGCTCTACAAGGAATGCTCTTGATATGGATCTATCAACTGCTGTTATAGCCCATCGCGTTGGTACTAATCTTCTACTCTTTCTTCTACCTATAAGACCTAGACTTAATGCTCTCTGAATCGTGTATACATCGATTCCCGAGAGATACAGTTTCACTATGGCTATCGATGCAGGTATATCATCATTTATCACTTTGTATAGAACTCTATCCATCTTGGGATTAGATGTTATCCTGATATTCTTAGCAGGTACTGAGAGTGAAAGTGGTGCAAGTTTATCATAGAAACGAAGTGAAGGCTTAGGCTTCTTCAGAAGTTCTACCTCACTATCAACAGGTTTTATAGATAGTGCTGCAAAAGCTATTTCACGATTCAACAGCTTCTCAATATCTAGTACATGGGTTTTCATATATGCAGATACAAGTGAACTTCTAAGCCTAACTATATCTTCTAGCTCTAGTCTACCCCACCAATTCTTAGGATCATCGTATTCTTTAGCTTTATCTCCTAGGATTCCTGGTGGTACTGCATACAGTACCGATACATACGGGTATCCGCGTTCACCAACAACTATTGTTGGAGGTGTTGCTCCTTCAACAATGTTTCCTAGTATTCTTGT
>CAZUDD010000062.1:3636-8286 GCA_964619665.1 uncultured Desulfurococcaceae archaeon
GAATCTCTCTATATATGGACATGTAGGTAAACCGCAGAATCTCTTATAGCCTTTGCATCGAGTACATATCGTCGCTGATACTCTATGAAATGGCAATCTAGAGAACCGTTATGAGTATCACACTTCAAAAACTTATAAGCACTCTGTTATAGAAGGCTTAGGGTTTGAGGGATGACTATTTAGTGAACTCCACGAAAAGCTGAAGATAGATCGAAAGACATTGAAAGCTGTTATCAGAGAACTCAAGAAGTGGAAAGCTCATGCAACAACACTTCTAAGTCTCTATATACCTCCTGGAAGACCTATCAGTGATGTTGTCAACCTCCTGAGGCAGGAATACGCTATTACTGAGAACATAAAGCTTAAGAAAACTAGAAGTGCTGTACAACAAGCTCTGGCTGCAGCTATCGATAGATTGACAAAGATTAGAGAAACACCACCTAATGGACTAGTTGTGTTCTGTGGACTCAATGAGGAAACAGGGGACTTCATAGCATGGGTCTTTTCACCACCAGATCCTGTACCTGTATTCTTCTATAGAACGGATAAGGAGTTTCATACAGAGTTTCTTGAGTCTATGGTTGAGGAGAGAGATGTCTATGGTATAATAATTATTGAGAGAGATCAAGCAACTATAGGTATTCTAAAGCCTTCAGGTATTCAGGTTCTTGAAGAGATTGAGTGGTATGTACCTGGAAAACACCATAAGGGTGGTCAAAGTCAGAGAAGATTTGATAGAATAATTGAGCAGATCGTAGAAGAGTTCTATAAACATGTTGGTGAAAAAGCGAATAGACATCTACTACCACTACTTGAAGAAGGTAAACTGAAAGGAATCATAATTGCTGGGCCTGGCTATGCAAAATATGATTTCTTGAAGTCTGAGTCTCTAGACTATAGACTGAGGAAAATCATAGTTGGTGAACCAATAGATGTTGCTTATCAGGGTATAGCTGGTCTTAGAGAGGTTGTTATGAAGGCTCAAAATGTATTGAGTAAACAGCGTTTTGTTGAAGTTATTAGAGTAGTAGAGGAATTCAAGTATCATCTAGCTAAAGATGATGGCTATGCTGTCTACGGATATAAACAAGTTTTTGAAGCACTTCAACAGGGTGCTGTTGACAAGATAATTGTTTGTGAAGACTATGAAGAGTATGGCCAGATAGAAAAACTAGCTGAAGCTAGTGGTGCTAAACTTATTGAGATTTCTAAGGAGATGGATGAATATGAATGGTTTAAGTCTACATTTGGTTGTATAGCTGCTATAACGAGGTATCCACTGTTCACCAGTTAGACGCTAGACAGTTCAGATAGCTGAATACGGTAAGGACAGTTTTTCCAATTAGTTTCACAGAGTTCAGCTTCGTATCTAGTTAATAATCTATCGAGAGCCCTACAATAAGCAACTTTAACACCACTAAGTTGAAGTATCTGGATATACGGGCAACCACATTTCAAGTCTCTTAGTAGAGCATGTATTGGTGCATACACCTTGAGTTTTTCTTTAGCTACACTAACCTCTTTTCTACTCTTTGTTCCTGGCTCAACATAGTATGAGCACTGTCTATACCTCGAATCGTCTAGACATCTATCTGGTGATACAACTACATCTGTTGGAACACCAATCTTAGGTGAAGTACAATACCCTTGTTGATACCATGGACAGGGCACTTACTCCACCATACAGACTATACCTTGACGTTGAAGATCTTATAACCATATAGGGATATAAGCTGTGAGGCTTAAGTTACACCTTGGTATCATCATCAATATGAATTCGATGAGGGGTCTGTATGGAAGCATCAACAACTGGTAGTGGTAAAGGTATAGTTGAGAGACTTGGTCTAAAGGTAATCTATGAAGACCCCGAGATTCTCGTTGTTACAGCACCAAACGAAAAAGAGCTTCAGGACATAATACTCAATCTTCTCAGAGATAAGCCTATGAATGTAAAGGAGATCCATGCGGTTTTAGCTGGAATTGCAAGTGAGGATAAGATTCGTAGAGCTCTCAACAAACTTGCTGAAGAAGGATCAGTACTAGTAGATGAAGAAGGCAGGTATAGAGCTCTAGGAGTATTCTGAATCTTTAGCAAAGCAATCTATTTCATCGTATTCTCAAAAAGCTTTTCACCACAATTAGGACAGAACCTAGCCGTTATGGGCACTATGTATCCACATCTTGGACATACACGAACATTGCTCATAGCTATACCCTGTGGTACACCGTATACTGTATTTGTGTTTTGAACGGGTTGTGTTGGAACAACGAGCACATATTGTTGTGGTTGCTGCATAGGTATAGACTGTGTTGAGATTTGGTTTACTGTTATTGGTGTTGAGAAAGCTCTTAGATATTGTTGCTTTATATCTTCTTTAAGTGCATGGATATAGATCTGTGTTGTCTTTAGATCTCTATGACCTAGAATTCTCTGTAGTGCTACAATATTTAGACCTCTCCTAAGAGCTTCAGTTGCAAATGTATGTCTAAGTATATGAGGTCTGACTCTTGATGGATCTATACCTGCTCTCTTGGCTAAGCTCTTCAATCTCTTGTATAGACCGCTATAACTCAATGGAATGACTTTTTCTTCTGGTCTAGGTCTTCGAGAATCCACAATATGTTTTAGTACATATCTAGATATAGGTCCTAGAAAAACTGTTCTTTCTTCACCATACTTAGCATTTCTAACTTTTACTTCAGAGCTGTCTAGATCTATATCTCTGTATCTTAGTGAAAGTGCTTCCTGTGCTCTAAGACCTGTTTCAATTAATAGAGCAAGTATGAGTAGATCTAGTTCATCTCTAGATGCTTCAAAGAGCTGAACAACCTCGTCAGGTTTAAGGGCTTCTACCTCTTTTCTTCTAGGTCTTCTAATTCTCGGTATCTTTATGTTGAGGCCACACCATTCGAGAAATCTCTTTATGAAGAGTGTGTAGTAGTATAGTGTTGTTTGCCTAGACTTTTTATCGCCGTATTTCTCGTTTTGAAACCCATTTCTGAGTCTATCTATTCTCCACTTAGCTATGTCTTCAGGCCTTATATCCTTAGGATGTTTCCAGTTCACGAAGGTGAAGAAGTCGTTTAGAGCTGATCGATAAGCACGAATTGTCTTTTCGTTGGCACCTGAAGCTTCTAGAGTTTCTAGGAACATCTCTATAAGGGTTTTGGTATCGTTATTCTCTAGAGTCTCTCTATCTATTCTATCGATCTCTATCCTCATAAGGTCTAGCTCCGTAGTGATAGAGCTCTACCGATATAGCTAGGGTTATAAACAGTGAATGTCAGTAAGGCCGGGTATCCTCATCTTTTACTCGGGAGGTAGCCAAAGATACATCATCCACTGCTCTATCTCGGTCTAAGGAGAATTAATTCTTAACTCTAGCTTGTCTATACCCCCATAATCTAAAGCTTATATAGGGCTGAAAACGAGGATCTGCGTTGGAGCCGGGGTCGCCTAGCCTGGTAGGGCGCCGGCCTGCTAAGCCGGTGGGGGAGCACCCCGCGCGGGTTCAAATCCCGCCCCCGGCGCCACTTCTATCCGCGATAGCCCCGATGGATACGACGGGCGGTCTGAGTATAGTGATGAGCTATTGTAGCGATAAGGGGCCGCGAGAGCTCCTAGGGGTTAAGGATTTTAACCCATATCATGAGCTCTACTAGGTGGGCCCGTAGCTCAGCCTGGTAGAGCGCCCGGCTGATAACCGGGAGGTCGGGGGTTCAAATCCCCCCGGGCCCACCAATTCCTTCTATAGAATCTCGATGAATCCATAGTCTTTCACACTACGCTCAGCTTATAATACCCTAGAAGTAGATAGCTTGGATGGTGCGGGGGTGCCCGAGCTAGGTCAAAGGGGGCGGGCTCAAGACCTTCCGGCTAAACTATGGGAGAGACCCGCTGGCGTAGGCCTGCGTGGGTTCAAATCCCACCCCCCGCACCACAAACATTCTATGGGTTGAAGCTCTTGGACAATAGTGCAGATAAGTCTAAGGTGATTGGCTGGGTCTTGAGGTGTACTGAATGTGGTAGTCTATGGATTCTAGAGGTTAGCTTCGATATATCCGATATGCAGAGACTATACCATTACTGTCCTAGGTGTGGTAAAAACACCTTCCACATTGTTGTTGGTCGTAGTGATCGTGTCGATCTAAAAGCTTTGAATCCTTATTAAGCTCAGTGATAGGACAAGTTAATCCGGTATGGGCCGGTAGCTCAGCCTGGAAGAGCGCTCGGTTGGCATCCGAGAGGTCCCGGGTTCAAATCCCGGCCGGTCCACCACCGCCTTCTACTCATCTCCTCTTCGAGTCCACTAGCTGTAGAGACTACTCGGTGTACTGGTTTACCTCAGTATGGCTAGGATAACACTTGGTCTAATGGGATAGAGTTCAACGAGAGTATTTTAGCTGTACAGTAGCAGTATATAGCACTGGAGTAGTGTTGCGAGTCCAGCTAGGACAGCATAGTCAATTGGTTTACAGGTATAGCTGTAGAGTAGTGTAAAGCAAAGCTTTAAACCCCCGGAAGTGCGAGAATTAGTCATGGCGTATACCCCCGCGGCTTCCCGGCGGCGGCTGGGCTGGACGCGGAGCAAAGCTCCGTGTGTGAAGGGCCGTCCTCCAGCCGCGGGGACAAGAGCACCAATAGAACAT
>CAZUDD010000063.1:0-8050 GCA_964619665.1 uncultured Desulfurococcaceae archaeon
GCAATACGGAGTTTTTCATTTGCATGTAGTGCTAGCTCATATGCAGTAAACAGCCCAGCTGGGCCAGCACCAACAATCACGACATCGAAGTATTTCTCCATGCTAATCGCCAAAACCAAGCTCTTTTCTACGATCAATTATAACCTCTGTCTCAGCATCTGTTCCGATCAATGTTATTGGAGTTTTGAGTTCGTTCTCCACCATTTCAATCCATTCCCTAGCTCTTCTCGGTAATTTTGAGTATTCTTTTATTCCTCGTGCTTCAGGAAATAATACATCGAGTTTGGTAATAGCTATTTGTGTTGCAGAGTTGAGCATAACGGCTCTTTTAGCTAGCTCTATATTGAATGGAGCTACACGTCTACGTCTACCAGTAACAGTTGCTATTTCAGATAACCCCATTTTCTCAGCTTCATCAATAGGTATCTCATTTGGAAGAGGTCCTGTACCAACACGTGTTACATATGCTTTAAAGACCACTATCACATCATCAACTCTCTTGGGCCCAACACCAACTTCAGAAGCAAAAGCTGAAGCTGTTGTATCTCTACTAGTAACGTAGGGATATGTGCCGTGGTAAAGACTTAGGTATGTACCTTGAGTACCCTCAACAACAACGTGTTCACCTCTATCAAGTGCTTCATTTACTTTTAGTGGAACATCGATTAGGTATGGTTTCAATATGTCAAAGTCTTTTGCTAATCTAAGTCTTCTTAGTACTCTATCAGCCATTGCTGCACCTACTCCCTGTAATGTTGAACCTAGACCCCGTAAGTGAGGATTTTGGGATTCTATCTCTATATGCTTATCTTCAATTATACCAGCGTTCACATCAACAAAGACTCTACCATGAGTATTAGTCTCGTTTATTTCCTCCAATAATATGTCTATTCTAAAGAGTGCTCCAGGAGCTATGAAGAGTTTTGTTGAAGGATTTACGAAAGCTGAAGGTATTATTCTGAGTTTCCAAACTCTACCTCTATAAACAACTGTATGACCAGCATTTATTGCACCACATCTAACAGCTATAGAAGGTCTATCCCTTAATGCTAGATACGAAACTATCTTACCCTTCCCCTCATCACCAAAAAATCCTCCCACAACTATCGTTAGAGGCACTATTAGCACCTCTCTAATGCATGGTTAGCGTAGTTCATAGCTCTATCTATTAGTTCCCTATAGTTCCCAAGATATAGTCTGTAATCCTCAAGTACTCTAAGATCATCATCGCTTAAAAACTCCATGGCTTTACTTCTCTTTACAGCCTCAATAAATCGTTCTCCTGGTTTCATAGACTCAACAATCTCCTTAACGATGCTATATGCTTCTATTCTAGAAAGTCCTTTCCTTATCAGAGCTAGTAAGAGAGCTTCACTTAGGATTGATCCTCTAAGAAGATCTAGATTTCTACGCATAGAGTCTTCGTCTATCTTGAGAACACTTAATAGCTTCTCTGTATCCAGAAGCATTTGATCTACTATTAAAAGTATATGAGGAATTAAAACTCTCTCTGAGCTACTGTTTGTTAAATCACGTTCATGTTGTAAAACTATGTTTTCTAGCGATGTGATTACTAGCGATCTGGCAAGTCTAGCTAATCCACATATTCTTTCAGCTATTACAGGATTCTTCTTATGTGGCATTGTACTACTACCTACTACTCGAGGTCTACACTCAATGACTTCATGTATTTCTGGTCTACTCAATTCACGTATTTCTAGAGCAAATCTATCAAGTTGACTAGCGAGGATAGCTAAGTTAGCTACGAGCTCTGCTAGTCCATCTCTAGGAGCTACCTGAGTTGTAATTGCATGAGGTTCTAGACCTAGTTCTTTGAGAGCATATTTCTCAACATCTAGACCTTTACCTCTCCATGAAGCCATAGTGCCTACAGCACCACTAATCTTGCCTCTAATGACACGATCTTCACATTCACATAGTCTTTCATAGCTTCTAGCTAGTTCATATACATAGTTTGCTAATTTGAAGCCTAGTGTTATGGGTAGAGCGTGTTGACCATGCGTTCTTCCCACCATCAATGTATCACGGTATCTCAGAGTCAAATCCATGAGTTTCTCTATTACTCTACGAAGCCTAGATCTCAAGATCTTAAGAGCTTCTCTAATTATTATAGCCCAAGCAGTATCTACGATATCGTAGCTAGTAGCACCAAAGTGTATGTACTTTCCACATTCACCACATTTCTTCGATAGAATTTCTACTAGCGAAGCTATTTCATGTCCAATCTCTTTCTCTCTAGCGTATACTTTAGAATAGTCTATATCCTCAATACATTTCTTAACTTCATCAATACAGTACATGGGTATAAGACCGGCTTGAGCTAAGCCCTTAACCAATGCATACTCTACATAAGCATAGGTCTTTATGAGATTCTCAACACTAAGTATACTCCTCAGTTCTTCAGATCCATATCTCCACTCAAATACACAAACAGGACTTTTATCCATAGCTTAAACCCCCACTACACCATACCACAGAGTATATATTCCTTTGGTATTGTTGTGAACTATTAGACACCGAAAGTTCTGGTGTAATCGATATTGAGGAAACTGAAATGTGTACCTCCAGGTTTAATCAGTCTTATACGTAAAGTACTATACGAAGATGAAGAGGATGTAGTCTATGTAGCTATTGATCTCTTTTGGTGTAGAATAGTAGACTACGATGTAAATCTAGACAATCTAAAGAATAGACTTGAGAAGATGTTCTTTCTTGGTGATGTACCTAAAGATCATGTAGTTATATGGTCTTTCAGAAAACCTATTGAGAAGATATCACCTTTTGAGAAATACTACCCTTCATACATACCATCAAAGCTCAAACGTAAGAAGATTTTCTATACAGAATTTCCATGATAATTCCTCTGCGATCCTTCTAGACTTAGTCTTAAGAACAACACGATCACTATACTCTTCAACACTAATTTGATTTCCATATCTTTGAAGAATCTTGAGAACTCTATCATTACGATATACTACAACTACATAGTAGCCCTCTGGAGTCTTTCTAGAGATAATCGATTTCACTATATCTCTACAACTCATAGTGTATACCCATTGATTTATCCATAGTTATATAGCAATACAGGTTAACAAAGATATTTTGCTCTCACTAAAGTCCTATCAGTAATAGGTGATAGAGCTGAGAGTTAAATGTCCTCGATGTGGTTTTGTATTCGATGTAAGTTATTCAAGAGCCGTAGCATGTAGTGGCTGTCCTATGTCAACTCTAGGTAACTGTGGGTACATTAGATGTCCTAGATGTGGCTATGAATTTGAGTATGAGAGCCCCTACACTATCTATTCACAGTAACTTAGCACTATTTCTGTTGATATCATGCTAAAAATAGTTGTTAGAAGTAAAAAGGATAGAGATGCTGTATTGGCAACATTATCAAAGTTCTTTACTGATTGGAATATAGATGTCTATACTCTGCATGGGGCTAGAGATAAAGAGTCTATACTCAGAGAATTGAAGTCTATAATCACGGATAGAGCTTTCTATTTAGTACTTCTGGGAAGAGAAGATGAGAAGATCGTGGACTATATCAAACATGAACTACCACCTAATGTAGCTATAAAAGTAGTTCCACGTGCAAGAGTAAGAAATACTAGAATTGAGGTGTTAGCACGTGAGATAAATATTGGCAAGGCATTGTTTAGACTTAGTGTTGGTTGGTACGAAGATGAATCTGCCTACATCTTTTCATATGGAAGAGGTTTAGAGCTTGAAGACTATATCATAGATCCCGCCTACGATATCTTTCTATCTATAGGTAGTGGCTTTAGAGATATGCTTTCAAAATTATTCTCTACAGAGCTTCCAGAACTAGTTCTATTGGTTAGAAAATATGGTGGTGAACACAACGTTTATTGGGGTAGAAGGCTATTTGGCTTTCTAAAAATACCTGATGAGGGTTGTGATGTATATGCAGTATTGAGAAAGGATAGAACTCTGGATGAATTTCAATCTACTGAGGTTAAGCTAGAGAAGGTATTGACAATAAATAGAGAGGTACTGAAACTCTATGAAGAAATTTCCATTAATTATCTGAAGAGTCTTGGTAATTTCGATACAGTAGTAGTTCCGTGGAGTGGAGGTAAAGACAGTACAGCAACACTAGTTTTGGCATTAAAACTATTTCCAAAGGATGTAATCAGAGTTATCTATGTTGATACCGGTCTTGAATTTCCACAAACTCTTCACTATGTCGAGATGCTCTCTAAAGAACTAAATATTGAACTCTATGTAGAGTACGCTGGAATAGATCAAGCTTTGAGAGAAGGTATGCCAATGCCTACACATGACAATAGGTGGTGTACTGGAATGAAGATGGAGGCAGCATCAAGAGCAATTTCTAGAGTAGCTAGTGGTAGAACACTCATTCTATTAGGTGATAGAGATGCCGAATCTAGATCAAGATCATTGAGACCTCCAACAAGAGATAGAACAGTGTTTATTGAAGCAACACCACTTAAGTTCTGGAGTACAGCTCATGTTCAGCTATACCTATTGATGAACAATATCAAGTTAAATCCTCTCTACCTATGTGGTTTCTATCGCATAGGATGCTATATATGTCCATCACTTAGAAGTTGGGAATTAAAGCTAATAAAGGAATACAACTTGTTGTCTAGTGATAGAATACATAGAGATCTCTTTGAGAAGTTTCTAAAAACTAAAGCTGGAATTTATCACAGCTAGTTAAATCCAAGTACTACGATCCTTAGCTTTGTTGTCTACGTTCTCCATAATGACATACTTTCAATGAATAGCATATCCGGAAATAAAGTCTGAGTAGATAAATTCTATTGGAGGTAGTCCTAATAATGACTTCAGGATCACGTTTTGGAGTATATCTACCCGAAGATCTTGCAAAAGAACTTGACGAATGTATGAAGAGTATGGGTATAACGAGTAAATCTAGGATTCTACAGGAAGCTCTTAGGCTATTCATAGCTGAATACAAATGGAAAAATGCAAAAAGTGTTGTAGGTGCTATAGGGGTTCTATATAATCATGAGATTAACCATATCGATGATGTACTCACAGATATTCAACATGAATTCCTAGATATTATAGTATCAGCTCTTCATGTACATCTAGACAAAGAGAAGTGTATGTTATTGATAGTTGTAAAAGGTGATGCAGAAAGAGTTAAAAGTTTAGTAGACTCAATATCTAGCCTAAAAGGTGTATTATTAGTGAGACCTCTACTATTAGAAGCTAAATAGAGTACTAGAACTCCTTTAATTTGAGAGCTTTGATCCAGTATTCAGTGTATTGAGAATGCATAGCAAGATTCACATACTTAGCCTGTTCAGCAATTTTGAATGCTAGTTCTAGATAATCTCTGTTAAGAGCTATTACTTGAAGACCTGGTATAACACCATTACCTATCCTCAATATTCTCTCTATAGGTATTGATGGAATAAGGTTTAATTCAATAGCATCCTCTAGCCTTATTCTATATCCAAAATAGCCACTTATCACTACAGCTTTCAAATCTTCAACTCTTAGACCTTCTATATCGAGTAGGAATTTCCAAGCACTTTTTATTGCTGCTATAGCTTTTTGAGCTTCTCTTAAATCATGTTGAGAAAACAGTACATTCTTCTCTTCATCTACTACAAAGTACTTAGTATTGTTCTTAACTATGTATCCTTTTAAGAATCTCCCATACTGATCTACAAGACCATATCTAATGAGTTCCGCTATCAAGTTTACAATAGCTGAACCTCTAAGTGCTCCAACACCTTTAGCTCTAAACTTAGCATAGTTGTTTTCAAAACCTATGAATTCAATCTCAGAAATACCCTCTAAATCAATATGAGCACTCTCTTCAAGTGCTGATCCTGCTGGTGTACTAGTGACTATTATTGATAGAGGATCTCTACTCTTTACCAATGCTATCTCTGTATTTGTCCCTATATCGAAAACCATATAAGGTGTTGGTACACCAAGATACTCTGTTAAGACAATATTTGCTATCATATCACTACCAACAAATCCATTAATTACAGGAAGCACTATTATAGGTCTACACATAGGATCGCGAATAACAGCTAATCCCTTTATCAATGGTTTAAATGGTTTCGAAGCCAGACTCTCTAATGATAAACCCAGGAGAAAACTAGTCATAACGCTGTTTCCAGCTACAAAAGCAGCTACAATACATGAATAAGACTTCATCAAGTCATAGATATAGTTTCTAAGAACAGTATAGAGGTGTTTCTTGATATCTACATCTTTTTCAAATAACACCTTCTCAATCCTTGTGATAACATCAAATCCAAAGCTAATTTGTGGATTTCTATCTACACCTTCAGTAACTATACGTCCACTAAAATCTATAATTCTATAGCTAATATTTGAAGTACCTATGTCTACCAATAGAATGTATCTAGAGCTACAGTTCTTTAATGATAATCCAATAATCTCTTGATCTCTAAATACGACTAGGGAAACCCTATCGTGTAGATCTATATAGCTACAATTCAATGGATCGAACTGTACTTTCAGTAATCTATCTATGGGTGGCTCCACAATGGATATAGATGTCCTTAATGGCTTTATCTCGATATCTATAGAACTATACTTTCTATTCCTTCTATTCTCTGGAATTCTATCGATAAAGACTTCTATATCTCCTAGTACTCTAACTTGACAAGCTAATCTATAAGGAGGCTCAATCCCACTTAATTTCTCTAATACAGTTAAAGGCGAAGTCTCTCCATAGACTCTAACAATACATTTTCTACATAGTCCTTTTCCTCCACATGGAAGATGTAGAAAACCATGTTTAGCTAGTTCAATTCCAAGATTAGCTCCTCTCGATACCTCTATACAGTCTCTATTGTTTATCTTTATTCTAGGCATTATCTCTTCTACCGTATAGTTTCTTAGCAAATTCATTAACTATCTTTACAGCTTCAACAGCATTTCTAGCCCATGCATCCGCACCAATCTCTTTAGCTAGCTCTGGTGTTGTTGCTGCACCACCGATTATGACAAACACTTTATCTCTCAAACCCTCTTTAACAAGTTCATCGATAACATTCTTCATATATCTAGCTGTTGTAGTTAGCAATGCACTCATACCTAGAACATGTGCTTTATGAGTCTTAACGGCTTCTATGAACGTCTTTGCATCGACATCAACTCCCAAATCAATGACTTTATGACCTGAAGCTCTCAATAACGCTATAACGATGTTTTTCCCAATATCGTGAATATCACCTTTAACAGTACCAATCACTATCGTTAATGACCTACCTCTACTCTTCTCTTCAACTCTAAGTTGAGGTTCGAGTAAAGCCATAACTTCTTTGAATATATTAGCAGCTTCAAGAAGCTCAGCTATGAAATATTCACCTTTTTCAAACAATTCACCTATAACTTTCATACCATCACTTAGAGGACCCAAGACAATATCTATAGCCTTCATACCGCTAGAAAGAGCTTTCTCTACATGCTCTATAACACAATCTCTATCGAGATCTACGAGACACTGCTTAATAGCTTCCTCTGTATTCATCTCAGTTAACCTCCTTCTTACTAGAGAGCCTATTCGGAAGAAGGATATAGGTACTTATTAAAACATGGTTTAACTGAGGTATAGCTATGAGAACAAGTCATGTAGGAAGTTTTCCACTACCCTATAGCGTAGAGAATATCAAGAGAATTCTACTAGATCTCATAGATGTAGGCATAGATGTTATTCCTTATCCACAGCTAAGAAACTTTGTAGAGATATATCTAGAACCCCTCATCAATTCTAAAGCACTTTACACTATCGATAATATCCATAGACTGAGTACTCTGGAAATTCTTGAGAAAACCGTTAAGGAGATCACTATAGATATACCTGAAGCTAGATTAACTATAGAATTCCTCAAAGATCTGAAGATAGAGAATCCTATTTTAAGAGCTCCTATAACTGGGCCATTCACAATAGCTTCAAGAATCTATGTAGAAGAGCCAAGGAGAGGTCTAGATGCAACACTTTTAAGTAATAGAGATGTAGTTC
>CAZUDD010000064.1:0-7947 GCA_964619665.1 uncultured Desulfurococcaceae archaeon
ATCTATAGGTATTGAATATTTATGGAGAAGATCGCTAATGAAAACATTGTTTATACATTCAATACATACAGGTTTATCCTGATATAGTTCCGAAGACCATAGATGTTTATCAAGAAATACGATGTTTATGAATGTAGACGATCTAACGAAACTACCCTTAAACACCTCATCAAGTATTTCAATAGCTCTAGCAGGTTGAAATCCAATCATTGTAAACTTCATTAATTGAGTATCTATGGATAGAGCATAGCTTTTCCATCTCGATGTATCAGATAGTCTTTGCTTTACAACAGTGTCTATGTGTCTTAGAATTCCTAGATAGTCTATACTATCGATAGAGGGTATTCTCCATCTCCAACCTTCTCTCAATACACTAGATCTCTTCTCTAGATAATCACGAAAGGCCTGAACAATTTCTTCATCATATACACTGCCAATACCATCACCATCTCTATTGATAACAAACAAGCACTCTTTTTCCTGACCTTGACTACCATATCTACAAACTCTACCAATTCTTTGAATTGCTGAGAAAGGTGAACATAAACTCGTGATCCCAACATCAAAGGAAATATCTATTCCAGCTTCAACAACCTGAGTAGATATCAAGATGAATCTATTGAGCTTCTCTAAACATTCAACTATAAATCTTCTTGAGCTAGAAGACATTCTGCTATGAAGTAAAAGTACTTCACATACATCAACACTATTCTTAATCTTTGAATAGAGTTCATATGCTTTCCTAACTGTATTAGTGAACACCACGACTTTCCTATAACTCGAAATAGCGCTCTTTACAAACTCTACAATATCTCTATCACTAAGAGCTTTCTCGGATAACTTAACTTCGTAGCTAATATCCATGAACAGTTTTTCAAATTCAGGATCTGTAAGTGCTATAACCTCAAGTCTATTTCCAAGGAGATTTTTAAGATCATTGAGATAAACATGGTTTTCTGGACTATATAGTATGACTATGCCTCTGCGTTTTGTAGTATTTAAATCTTTAGTTATGTAATCCACTGTTTTTGGTGACATTGTAGCTGTAAAGATCAATACCTTGAATCCTTGTCTTAGAATTGATCTTATGATATCTCTAATCACTTCAAGTACTTTAACGTAGTTAGCTCTGTCATAGCCAATCTCAGCACTATCAGGAACTGTTATCATATGAACCTCATCGAGAATTACATGAGCTGTTCTAGCAATAGCAAAAGCTAAATCTGAATGCCATTTAGTCTTAAACAACTCTGCAACTGGTACACCATAGAAATTCATTGTATAGCTATCAAAAGTCGTAACAACATATCTTCCTGAAAGAAAAGGTGATTTCTCAACCTCATCTAGATACACGTGTGCTTGATAAGTAACTACATCTTCACCAAGAGATTTCGCTAACCTCTTAGCTAGAGTTTCAACAATAGCTCTTAACGGTAGTACATGAATAAATCTTCCTAGATCTTTAATATAGCTCCATCCATACTCAATAGCTGTAGACTTTCCATAACCAGTAGGCAGTAACGCTATGACTAGATCTCTATCTTGAAAAAACTCTAGGACTTTCTTAATGAGGTATCTCATGTACCTAACCTCGCTAAACTCCTACATATTCTATTGAATACTGGGTCTACCTCAGTTACCTGTGAAGATTCTCTAAGAAGGCTATAGAGCATAGACATATCTATTCTACCCTCAATAGCACTATTAAGTACTATCCTAAGTTTTGTTTTTAAAGCAGATGCTATTCTAGATACTTCCTCTCTATTCGATGAACTTGCTTGAGCTATACCCTCAAGAGTTTCTTTGAGGCTTTGAACAAGAGTAGAAGTCTTAACACCTAGTTTTTGTGCTGATATAGTTAGTCCCTGAATAACTTCATTGAGAGTAGCTATGTCTATCTCTACAAAGAGATATCCTATCTTGGGGTTACTAGCATCTACGGAGTATACCCTTATTGGAGGTATAGAAGCAAGCATATACTCTTCACTAGGCTTCCTAAGCAGCTGTTCAACTATAGTTAACTCAAACCATCTACTAAGGAGATCAGGTTCTTCCTGAGCTAAACGCGTAGTCAAAAACGTTTTACAGTTCTCCTTAAAGACAATATCATAACCCGCTTTAGTTTCACGAAGTCTTATGAATTGATCTAGAATTTCACTGTATTGAGCTAAGACTTCATGGCTTGTCGGTATAGCACTCGCTGTTACATACATTCTAACTCTAGTTTGTTGTTGAACAACTGTCTCTATGGCTCTATATCTATTAAAATACCATAGAATTCTACTCCTAGCATAAGGAGCATCAAAGCCAAGATCTAGAAAACCACTTATAGGCTTAGGTACTTTACCTTTACTTGTTTCAGCCCTATCAAAAGTCTTGACGTCTCTAGCATAGAAGAACTTTACATATTCAACCATTTGATGCTTAACAAATGTTGATCCACCCATATAGAGTTTATAGCTAGATGTATTAGCATTGAATGAATAGCTCCATTCATCGTAGAATAATTGCTGAAGTTCTCTAGCGTTAGACACATTTTTAATACTATAGAGATCGATTATACATTTAGCAATAGCATCTATATTATTACTAGAGAGTTCAATGAATTCTAGACCTTTAGCTTCATCGAAACCACTATCTATCCTAGAAATTGTTTCTAAACAGTGTGCTATACCCAAGAGCGTTACCGTTATAAATACATCTCTATATAGACCTAGTGTCTGCGGTGGAATTGCTATCCTCAAACTCATGGTTATTTCCCAACAAATATTTCTTGAGGTATAAGCACCTTTAGATCATAGGTTTTGAATTCTAACAAAAACGCATTTTGAGCTAATATAGCACTTTCTATTCTTGGTAAAGGAAGAAGAACTGCTCGTAATATTGGAGCTCTTTGTATCCTAGCCCTATAACTGTATATCCATTTCCATTCATCCAATGTTAGAGGTAGAGGTATAGATTCCTCATGGTATAGCCCTACGCAGTTTTTCACTAAGAATTTCGGTGTTAATGTATTGATATCCCTGACTTCTGTACCGAGACTGAGATATTCTATCCGTGTTCTCTCACTATAAACCTCATCTATTGAGACTAAGGATTCTCTGTTTCCAAGTCTAACTATAGACCACACCACATCTCTTGGTATTGGTTTACCGCTAACCACAACAATAGCTATTCTCTGTGTTGGTGCTACAACATAGCCTATACCTATAGGACTACGAAGCTCAGAAACTGCTAGTCTATCATAGATTGATGATACATCAGCTCTAGCTCTATAAGGTGCTGAAAGATATTTTATCATCTGTAGAGTTCTTGGCAATGGTACTTCTAGATCGAGAAACGATATCGTTGAATAAATAGGCCAAAAATCCTCTACAAATTTCATCGGTGATAAATACATGTCTTCTCCTTGGTGTACCTCAATAAATCTATTGTAGTGATACGCAAGAGCCCCAACTATTGTTGTTGATGGCAAAGCAAAGTAGCTATGCTGGGTTGTTGAACCAGGAAAAGCTCTTACACTATATCCCCAATGTATTTTAGCTATAGCTATAGATACATAGACTTCTCTAGACATTACTTTGAAAACCCTATAATCTCTATGATTCTGTTGAGTAGATCTCTAATTGATGGTGATACAATTCTTTCTACAATCTTCTCAATTTTATCCTTATCTATACCTAGATTTTCAGGCTTCAACACCTTTTCTACTATACTGTTGATCTCATTTTGTTTACACCATATCAATACCTTTATAGTGTCACCAGTATCACTAGCTGCCTTTACAGCTCTAACAACGTTATCTTTTATGAAGTCTTCTAGTCTTAGTGTTGGTGGTGATACCATCAGCTTTATGTTCTTAGATACTATGGCTATGACTATCTCGTAGTCTATCATTGGTGTAAATCTAGATAGTTTAGCACCGAAAATTCTAGAATCAAGCATTTCTCTTAGAGCTTCTAATGCAATTCTTTTCCTTCTATCGATTTCATTCTTTGTGACTATCTCTGATCCATCTATTGAGCTTATACCTATAGAATCGAGATCAATAGCTACTGTAAAGCCATAGATAGCTGAAGCTGTTTGCACATAGTATGGTGCTTGTATAGGTCCTAGTTGACCTCTATAGGTTTCTGCTTGTGGTGCATGTCTTACAAAGAACTGGTTATCAATAGCTACAGCACCTTTCTCAACACTATCTAGTGTTGGTATAGCATAGGATACTAAGACTCTTGAAGTTCTCTTTACAGGGCCCTGTGTTACAAGAAATCCACAGATATCTTCGACAACACATGTCTTTACAATAGCGCTCTCTATCTCCTTCATTTGATTTATAGAGAGTTTAGCTTGTTCAGCATATTTTTGAGCTATATCTAGTTCGTCCTTAGTATACCCTGAAATACTTGAAGATGTTGCTCTCCAAAATCGTAGATCAAAATGCTTTATAAATTCCTTAGCTCTGCACCAGTAACAAACACTGAGATTATTCTTGACAGCTAGATCAACTAGATATTCCTGGTATGCATGAGCAATAGCTTCACCACTTAGTACAGGAACCCACTGAATAACGTATCTACCTTCACCTCTTCGATAGATATACGGTACTGTTCTATGTCTTGTAACATTACCTATAGCTTCAACCATATTCAAAGCTTCAACATTTACAAGGACACGAATACCTATGGATATGAACATATTCTCAACCTATAGACATGGTTAAGTAGATTTAAAACATCTGGAAAGAGCGTTTAGAGCAATAGTCTTCAAAACCTCAAGAGCTAAAAGCTCATCTATATCAAGACATCTCTCAATAACATCTAGAGCTTCAACAACGTCACTACCTAGAGAAATAGGTTTTTCTGTACCACTAAGTGAACCTCTCTTTAAATCGAATAGCGATGCCTTAGCACTATACCTGCTAACAGATGTAGCAAGTCTATCTAGAACAGAAAAGTATCTACACTCCTTTCTATCCCTATCATATACAGACTGAAATAGTAGCTCAGAAAGCTTATCGATGATATCCCTATTCCTGATAATTTTAGACAACTCAGCTAAACAATTAATGAATGGTTTTTCTGAACTCTGCAAAAGCTCACCAGGAAAATCTAGGATTAGAGAAATATTTAAGTCTATTATCATTATGGATATATACACTGATCTAGGAGACAGTAAAGGTTTGATATCACATAGTACGTAGATAATGATAAGAAGCCTCCTCTTTCGAGCACATTGAACCATAGAGCTCATCTTGTATCTTCAACATGCACCTTCTATGGCCATTGTATCCACATAAAATCTCTGGGAGAATTTTTCATTTCCACAAAGAATGTGGTTATGAACTACCTCTAAATAGAGATATAGATATAGCTTTAAGCAATGACGAAGAATAGCACCATATCGATAACCTAGCTACAATACTCTACATAGAAATTGAGCCTAGCTAGGTAAAGATCAGACACAATACCATAACCTCATAACTAAACTAAACCAATTTAAAACGTCTAAGTAGCCTATAGCTACATGATTCCATAATCTTACAGTACAATACACAGCTCTTCAAGAAATTCCGTCAATAGAGTTCTTAAGATCCCAGACTATGTGCAGATCACAAATGAATAGCTTAGCACTTTCAATTTCATTAATGAAATTTTCATTCCTCTCTTCGGCTTTCCTATTTATGCTCATATTGAATTCTTTTAATTCCATACATAGAATTCTCAAGTTTCTACATCCTTCATACTATCTATTGGGAGAATTGAGGTACATCGATAAATCGTCCTGAACTATTGAATGTACTTCTTGATAAATGTGAAGTGCGTATTCCATGACGTGAAAGGTATATGAACGTTAAAAAGAGGGTTGAGAGCATCCTGAAGTATACTGTGAAGGTACTTCGGTAGATATTGAGTGATTCATTGAGTTACTAGAATCAGTATATGGAGGTTAAGGATCTTGGCTTACAGTATTGAGAGGATATTGAGAAGGAATCGTTGGGGTACCTTCATTTTCTTGTTACTGAGATTATGGATGGTGAGGTTCATGAGGTTTAGTGGATATAGAGAGGAGAGGGGAGAGTTCTTGATTGAGTGTATAAGCGGTTTGTCGGTAGTGGATATGTATTGTGGTAGTGCTATATAATGGTTGGTGCTGTTTACTTGATGTGGATTGCTGTTTTGAGTATCTGAGGATATGTAGAGTATGGATAGGATTTGCTGAGGTGGTTGTCTATGGCTAGAGATTATAGGGTGTATATCGAGGAGTTGAATAGGTATGTGAATTTTGTTGATAGGGATAGAGAGATAGAGATTCTTCTCGATGTTATTAAGAGGGGTACAGTCTTTCCTTTTGCTATCTATGGTCCTGAAGGTTGTGGTAAAACAGCTCTTCTACGCTATATTGCTAGGACTATTGCTGTGTGGAGCGACACCGTTGTTGTTTATATCGATGCTTTGGAGCATTTCGATGTTGAGAGATCTCTATTCTCTAACTATAGAGGGTTGCTAGAGCTTGTACAGGATCTTCTATCGATACCCATAGGGAGTACGCTAGCTAGGCTTTGCATGACTATTGTTTCGAGGTTAGCTAAAAAGACTTCACTTAGAGGTAAAAACGTTGTGGTTATAGTAGACGATGTCTATAGAGCTATTGGTCTTGATGAGGTTGATAGGTATACTAAGTCTCTCTACGAATGGATAGGCTATCTACACGAAGTATACAATGTTGCAAACGTAGCTATCATACTATCGACTTCCGAGGGTATCTCTAAAAGAAGACTGTTTAGACACACCTATGTCACTATAGAGATGCTGTGGAACCTACCTAGAAAAGGATTTGAAGAACTTGTAGAGCAGTTGAATCCTCCCAAAGAACTCGATGTAGATGAGCTATGGAGGTTAACTGGTGGTAATCCAAGAGCTTTAATAGAGATTGCAAGACTTGAATGGAGTATAAAGAGATGGCTAGAAACACTCCATAGAAAAATCATGTTTATAGTTCACGACATAGACAGAGAGAAGCTTAGAATACTCATAGAGAATCCTGATAACGATTGGGCAACAGCTAAAAAACTAGAAGAACTAGGACTAATGATATACCTTATACAGAGCTCTTTAGCACAACACATAGCAACACCAAATCCAGAACTTGGAATTGGTAGGTACTGGGCTTGGCAATTACCTGCATACAAACACATAATTAACAAAATCATCGAACACTAACAACTTCTCAATAAGCTTCCTCTACCATAAGAAGCAAAGTTTGTAAAGAGTTGAACATACGGTAGAGAGTCTATCGCTGAGTCCACGTATATAGTGTGCAAAACTACTTTGACTTCATTGCACTGATGAGTAACTCAGTATGCACTTCATTGTCGTACCTGGATATGTAGCATCTTGACAAAGCACAACTCCTAAATATGACCTCATCACCCTTACTAAGCCTAAATACAGATGAGTAAGAGGGTACTGAGAAGAGCAAGCCTTGAGGTAATTTTAGAGCTAGAGCAGGTTATAGATGCCATAATCCAATTCGATCTAAGGACATAGACACGGTTGAAGATGTTGATGAGCTTTCAATTCCATTTATGGAATTCCTGCTTAGCTTCAACGTAGATACTAGCCCAGTCTAAAACCCAACTTTCAATTCCATTTATGGAATTCATCCAGCTAAAGGAGAACAAGATGAATTGACAGTTCCAATAACTCTTTCAATTCCATTTATGGAATTCGATATTGTTGTAGATGATAATAGGTATACACATGAATGCGATATCGAGCTTTCAATTCCATTTATGGAATTCTGCAATGGAGGTGTTAGGGTATTGAGAGGTATGGGAGATCACGTCGTGAACGCTTTCAATTCCATTTATGGAATTCAGGAAGAGACTACCTATAGGTAGGAGATAGCCTGTTATAGGTGGTTAGAATCTTTCAATTCCATTTATGG
>CAZUDD010000065.1:0-7899 GCA_964619665.1 uncultured Desulfurococcaceae archaeon
CTTATATAGTATCCAACATCTTCAAGAAACTGTTTTGATGATTTGAACGGTATACAGACATGGATGTAATCTATGTTTTTAGGTATCTCATGAATTTTGTGTATAGTCCTAGCTTCAGATATATCATAGCCATAGACTTCAAAGACTCTAGCTTCACAAAGAAGTTCATATAGAGCCTTGCCTACTTCACCTAGACCTACAACAAGTACCTTCATATGTTTCAACCCATAGCATCAATTCACTACGGTTTAAAGCGCTTTATTAGTAATATAGACGAAAAACTTTTTATTCGGAGTACACAATATTCGTTCGGGACCGAAAATGGCATCAGACCACGAATTCGAAAACGAATTTAGAGAAGTATCAGGAAGCTTATGAGAGATGTAGAAAAGCTTATTAAAGATACGACAGTTATTGTCACCTCAACGTTGAAGGGTCCTAGAGTATTGATTAGCTCTCTTGCGGAGAAATTGAATTTGTGGGATAGATATAGAGTTAAAGATCTTGGAGATAAATACATTGTATACATTGAGCTTCCTGGAGCTTCTAAGGACAGTATAAAAGTCTATGCTAGAGAAAGAACTTTGTATGTTTCTGCATCTAGAGCTACGGAGCTAGAGATAGAGGGTCTTCCAAAAGAATACAAAGTTAAGATCGAATTAAATGAAGATATAGATCTTAACAATACTCAGGCAAGATATAGAGATGGTGTATTAATAATTGAGGCTCCCAAAGCTAGAAAAGGTAAAGAGATAAGAATTGAGTAACTTACAGCAATATACATTACTGAACTTCAATCTTTTTCCACTTACTCAATACCTGATCTATATGAGTAATAAGTTGTTCAAGTATATCTCTAAGTTTTGATAGTTCTTCAGGATCAAATTCATCGAATTTTAGTTCAGGTATCTCTATCAGAGTTAATGTAAAGAGAGCTTCTAAGATCTTTCTCTTTATAAGATTTTTAAGAGGCTCTATTATTTCATGTATTTTTGGTCCTGGAGCAATGATAATCCTTCTACCCGATTCATCGACTATTTTCTTAACAATTCCTTTCTTAGCTAACTCATCTATAGCTGAATATATACTACTTTTTGGAATACCAAACTTGTTTAGGAGTCTAACTATATCTTCGAAATTGTGAAGTCCTTTTAACGTCATCATCAATACGTATGTCTGTACATCACCAAGTCTCGACATTTCATGATCTCCAAAATAGATGTCTACTCTGTGGCACTAATATTGATTACACGATCTCTTATGAGATCGTAGGGTATGTACATGTATTGATTGTTTGATGTATTTGCTAAAACAATACCTCCTGGTCCATAATCTATTATTTCATAGGTACCCTCTTCGATATGCGTAGATTCGTCGCTAATTATCTTTGCTTTATCTAAGTACTCATAGTACCGTCTATCCAAAGTTATCATAGGGATAATACTCTTTGTATTAATGCCAAACTTCGTGATTACAGGATCCACAAAGTGTTTAATTGCATAAGCAAAATCCTTTACAACAACATCTAGTTTTCTATATAGAGCTTTTATCCTTGTAATTCTATGATGTAGAGGAACTCTATCTGAAAGACCTCTAGATCTACTCAATTCAAGTTCAAGTTTTCGCGCTTTAACGCCATTCTCTAAGAACGCAACTATAGTAGCTAGTATGAAGGGTTGCTCGAAAATTCTTAAAGTATTCTTCAAGCCATTAGCTATACCAACCTTAATATTTGATGTACCTGTATGCATTACGTATATCATGTGTAGAATCTTAACTAAGCTACTTTCTGTATACTTAGACCTTCCAAAAACAAATCTAAGGTAATCTGCATAGTCAGAGCCTGTATGTTGAAGACAGAACATACACTTATGTGTAGTTCTGTTGCAAAGTTCTCTGTATCTATATACATAGACTATATCACCACGTCTTATCATTGATATCGATGTATTTCCTAAGCAAACCCTGCCTAGAATCAATGGGTTTTTCAAAACAATTCTTGTTCCGAGCTTAAGGTTATACACGTTGAATTGACTATCATACATCATTAGAGTAAGGTCTACAATTTCTCGTTTGTCCAACAAAACATCTATTTTTAATACTCTATTACTCGAAATACTGTATCGCATGTCTACACTGAACTTCTCTAAATCTATAGACCTAGACGTAATGCTAAGACCAAGCACAAAATACTTAATGCTCATTTCTACACTCCACATATGGCTACTGTACAGTACTAGCCTCTATACATGATGATTTTTGGGCCCGAGGCTGATCTCGTGATGAACGGGCTTTCTCTGAAGAACTACTCCGCAGTTGAACACTATGAGTATAAGGTAGAGATATGTAGTAGTGTTGCAAGACTTTGGCGCTGGACAAAACTCTGTTTAGAGATTATTCAGAATTCTATTGAGGATTTCAAAGAAAGCTGGAGATTCTATGCTATAAGATATCTCTTCATAGAGATTGTTAATATATGTTCGCAGCTACTTCAAATAGTTTCTAAAGATCATGGCATAGTATGTCTTGAAATAGCTAAATGTATAGAGAAGAATAAGGAGTTGCTCCATGAAATAGAAGAGAAGCTTCATCGAGCTATGTATACAAGCATAGATAGCTCAACCATACGTGATCTACTACATGATATGTGTCCATGCTTATACAAGTCACTAATACATATTATGGATACATGTAGTAGTTTGTTGAGATCCGTACATAGTGAGACCTAATAGGTCTGTAGAAAGGACTCGATAATGGGGTTATATCTTGTGTATATCCTCATCACAGGTCTGCTAGTATATGATTCCGGAAAAACCTGGATCACTGTAGCTCTAGCACGTTCACTAGCATCTCTAGGATACAAAGTAGCTTTGTACAAACCCATAGCTGGTCACGACATGTGGTATCAGTTCGAAACAGTATTGAAGAGTCTAGATCTTGGATATCTTGTAGGTTCTGATGTACTTACGTATAAAAGATTCTTTCAATACATAGATATACTGTCTTCGAATCCTATCGATGTATTGTTAGCACATAAAGATCCTGGAAAAGTAAAACTCGATGAATATTTCTCTCCATATATTCAATTGAGATCGATAATAATGGCCAGGATATACAGATGTTCCAACAATGAATTAAGACATTTTGTATTTGAAGAAAATCTAGACAATGTAATACCAACACTACTTCCATGGATTGAAAAGCTAAAGAATAGACTTAACGCTGTCAAGAGCAGTATAAGAGACTTTATGATGTTGCTAAAAAGTCCTCTAATTGAAGAGGAGTTGAATAAATGTCTCGATATAGTCTCGGAGAACAAAGATATAGTAATAATTGAATCTTTTAACGATGCTTTACTACCCTACTCTACGTTAAGAAGTTATATCGATAAAGTTCTCCTAGTTGCACCAGGTTATATTGCTGTACTCAACAAGGAATCGTATATTAGAGCTATCGATGAATCCATTAAACTTAGAGGTGAAGAAGGTCTTAGGGCTAGATATGTTTTTGAAAAGATAGAGAAAGACCTAGAGGTATACATAGAGCCTAGAAGATCAATAGAAGAATTGAATTTGGATAACATAGTTCAAAAAATTCTTCAGTCCTAGTAAGTTCTTCTCATCACCTTATTATCTCGTTCAACAATACTATTTCAAGGAGCAATAGCGTAGAAGAGATGACAGTATAGGTCTATCATTATGAAGAGATCGCGTATTGAGAAAACCTTAAGCACAATACTACGTGAATATGGAGATACATTTAGGATCGTATATGCTATTCTCTTTAAACCACATAAAGACTATGCCAATACTCTAGTTCTTAGATTTGATGATGATGTAGGTGAAGATGAAAGTCTTAGACTAAGACTCGATATAGCTACACTATTACCTCCAATAGATATCGATATCTATGACTATAGACAGATTCCAGAAGATGTTCTCGGATATATCCTGAGATATGGCAAGATAGTCTATATTAGAGATTATGAGATGTACATCAGAGATCTAAGGAGATATTCCCCAAAAAGAAATATATAATGCTCTAGTCCATATATTGTCTATACTTACCTTACCTTCTCTAGCGCTGTGCGAATATCGTTGATAAGCTTATCAAGATCTTTGTATCTACGTACAATGAAAAGCATAGGGTAGTCAGGTATAGATGTATCTAGTTGATATTCAAGTTCACCTCCCTGTAATAGTGACGATATTTTGAGAGCCTTTGATATAGCTTCAACATATGATGATACTTCGGTCTCTGTTGAACTTGGTAGAGAGACTGAGATCGATACATTGTATCCTTCTTCAGCTTCAGCAATCTGCATCACAACATCATCTATGTGTATTCTAACATTTTCTTCAACCTCGTGTCTAAAACCAAGATCTTCAACAACACTCTTAATACGCTTTATGAACTCTGAGCTCTCTAAACGTTTTTCAATCTCATACTCTTCTACTTCTTCGCCTACTAAACACATAGATTTTCACCCATATACAGCTAGAGTAGTACTCATTAAGAGATATATTTCGTTAAATAGGGATTATTTTAGGAGTCATAGATTTTGCTCATAAATCTAGGGTTGAAAATCTTGAGCACAGAGTCTAGAGATAGAAAACCTTTAGCATTATCTCCGCGCTACCATGTATCCCTATGGTTTTACTCAATGATATTTCTACTAGCTCTATTCTTTCTCTTAACAGTAGTAATCGATCTTCTAGGTCTTGTATCTGTTGAACAAGCTCAACATATATTCAAGGAGTTTAGATCGCAAGTATATAGAATCGATGCTATGTTCATATTCTTCAACAATGCTATTGTTACATTGAGAACCGCTATACCATTCATAGGTATACCTCTATTCTTTATCACACTATTCAATACTTCATATATGCTTGTAGTTATAAGCTATGTCAAATATGGTAAGCTCACTCTTAGTCCAATACTAACACTACTTCTAGCCCCTCATACATACCTAGAGTTTTTCGCCTATGGTATAGTATTATCTGAACACATACTGTTTCTAGTGTGTCTTTTATCCAGATCTAGACGTGAATATGCGGATAAGGTCGCTCTGTGGTACATATTTAGCGTAGCATTAGCACTCGTAATACTCTATATAGCAGCCCATGTAGAGTATGAGCTCATCAAGTTCTCGAGATGATGAAGCCAATTTGCGCTGTAATATGATGAAAAACCCCTTCTGCTGATCAAGAATACATAGTGGTGCAGAAACGTGAAACTCGGATTTATAGTAAACCCCATAGCTGGTATGGGTGGCGCTGTTGGCTTAAAGGGTACTGATGGTGATGCCCTTAAAGAGGCTATCAAACGTGGAGCTAAACCTGTAGCTCCTACTATTGCTTTAAGATTTTTGAAGAAATTAGCAGAACTATGTCTTGATGATATCAAAGAGAAAGTCGAGATTTATACACCTAAGAACGTTATGGGGGAAGACTATCTCAAATCCATAGCCATTCCATACAAAGTCCTGGATATAGAGATTCCTAGAGAAACAACTGCTGAACATACTAAGAAAAGTGTAGAGATATTCCGTAGACTTGGTGTAGATATCATTGTTTTTGTTGGTGGTGATGGTACGGCAAGAGACATTGTCTCTGTTATAGGTTCTTCAATACCTATCTTAGGCATACCTTCAGGCGTTAAGATGTATAGCGGTGTATTCAGTGTTAGTCCTGAAGCCGCAGCATCGCTTCTATGCTACTATATCAGAAACGAAGATGTTGATTTAGTTGATGCAGAGATAGCAGATATAGATGAAGATGCTTTTAGAAGAGATGAACTCAGAGTTCGCTTATATTATATAGCTAAAACCATAAGTAAAGGAAGTTTACTAGCACCTACTAAAGACGTTGTACTAGGCGATGAAGAAGCCAAGAAAGGAATTGCAAGATATTTTGTCGAGAGTATTCTAAATGAAAATACACTTTATATCTTAGGTCCTGGAACAACAGTAAAAGCTATAGCTGATGAACTAGGAGTAGAGAAGACAGTTCTCGGCATAGATGCAATTCTTGGTAGAAAACTCATAGGGAAGGATTTGTGGGGTTCAACACTATTAGACATTGTTAGATCGTATCCTAGTAGAAAACTAGTCTTAACACCTATTGGTGGTCAAGGCTTTCTCATTGGAAGAGGAAATAAACAGCTAACACCAGAGATACTTCAATACTTCAATAAGCAAGATTTGATAGTTGTTGCAACACCAAGAAAACTCTCAAAACTTCGATATCTAATAATAGATAGTGGTGATCCAAAAATCGATAGAAAGTTCTCTGGTTATCATCGAGTTATAACAGGTTATAGGGAAGAAACGATAGTCAAGATTATCCCTGCGGCAGAGATACTGAGATGAACTACTACATCAGCTTGATTATACCAGCATCTACACCTAGTTCATGTCCTAGCTCTTGTAATTCTTTGAGTATCTCTCTATGGATTGGAATGCCTATGGTTTTACGTGTCTGCATTGTTAACCAGGCTTTTTCACCCGGTATCCATACTCTATCGGCTTTAGGATGTTTAGGTAGATTCTTTATCTCATTGATATACCTCTCAACTCTATCTAGGAACACCTCTAAAGGCGTTATCTTGGATATATCTATGGCCGCTATAGCATGACCTACATTAGCTGGTTTTATGCCAACACTATACCCTACATGAAGACCCCACGAAGCTCCAGATAGAACACCAGCAATGATATCTATTACTAGCGATAGACCAGAACCCTTATGACCACCGGTAATCTCGAATAGACCTCCAAGTGGTAGTAAAGCTCCACCACGAAGTATCTCTTCAAGAACTTTCTTTGCATCACCACATAAATCTCTACCCAGGGCATCTATAGCCCAACCACAGGGTACATCCTTGCCTATCTTAGCATATAGTTCTATCTTACCTATAGGAACAACACTTGTGGCTGCATCGAAAAGTATTGGTGGAGGATTCTTCCTGGGTATGGCTATAGCTATAGGATTTGAACCTATAGATCTACCAATAGTGTTGACGTAGGCAACTAAAGGTCTGCTATTGGAGATCGTTATTCCAATCATGTTGTTTTCAGCTATCTTTAACGAGTAGTATCCTGCAATACCAAAATGATTGCTATTCTTTATGAGTACTAAGCTGATACCGAACTTACTAGCTTTCTCTATAGCTATTTCAGTACCGCGTATTGCAACTGCTTGACCTAACCCCCTATCACCATCAATTACTGCTAGAGCTCCAAATTCAACTTCAACTCTTATATTTGGTATAGGATTTATGGTACCAGCTCTCAATCCATCTACATATCTTCTAAGACGTTGTACTCCATGACTAGGAATCCCCATGAGATCCGCCATTACCAGTACATCGGCGACAACGTCGCTATCCCATTTGGGTACACCTAGCTTTTGAAGACATTGCGATACGAACTCTCTTAAACTAGTCCATTCAACTCTTACATAATCCTTTGATGGTTTTGGATACTCCTTCTCATAGAGATGAATATGCATAGCATATACCAGCAACTAGCTGTTTATTTGAGCACGAAGTTCTTCTGCAAGGTGTTTAAGCTCAGTGCTCAATGCTGCAAAACCAAGTTTATAAGCCCAGGTACTGAGGGTATCTATTCCATCAGCTGCAGCCTTAACATAGCTTACAAGGAAAGCAGATCTATATCCCCTGCCCAGTCTTAGTTCAAGCATTGTTAAATAACGCTCAACTTCTCTACAGGGTACCTCCATCTCCTTTCTTTTGGTACATATCTCTCTAACCTTAGAGATTATTTCACGAACTTTCTCAACATCCATAAGAACAACCCTTGAACCCTCTAACCATATACTGAGAGATTTGTTTCTCTAATAAATTGCAAGGTTAGAGATAGAGTTTTAGAGCATA
>CAZUDD010000066.1:0-7764 GCA_964619665.1 uncultured Desulfurococcaceae archaeon
AGTCAGTAGGTATAGGTACATCGATACAAAGAGAGCTAAAAATGCTTGAGGAAATATATGGATTGAGTAGATCCATATAGGTGAAGAGAGTGCTATTAAGAGAGTTGAAGCTAAAGCAATTCTCTTATCAATGAATTGTCTTGTTAATAAGTAGCTAAATACATTGCATAGAAAACCAGATATCGCTATAGTCAATAGTGCTAAAAATAGATCTGGAGTAGATATCGTGAATTGATCTATCATAAAGTATCTTCCTATATAGTATGCTGCTACTAGTATTAGTGGGCCACCGAAAGGTGCTGCAAATACACGACAACCATCTATGTTAACGATATCGACAGCAAATACATTATAACGTATACAGGGAGTTCCATAGAAAAGTATTGATTTTGCTGTTGCTATAAATGCGAGTGAATAATCTGTATACCATAGTATATCGATTGTGAGTATATATATCACTAAGATGATTAGCAATGGTATTATTTTGAGAATACCTCCATACCCTATCTTTATCGCGATTATGTTTGAGAAGACTCTATGAACAGTTCTTAGATAATGTAGATTCATAGGCAGTCACACAAAGCATAAATCACTCACTACTCGTATCTTAGAGCAACAGCTGGTGGTATTTTCGCAGCTTTGTATGCTGGAAACACTCCTCCAAGTATTCCAACACCTATTGTTATCAATGAGACTTTGGTTAAGCCTTCCAATGTAATCTTCGGATTTGCTACAATGAAGATTTTTGTAGTTCCAGAACTAATTGTGAAGCCTCTTGAAGCTAAGATATGTGCTCCTATAATACCCAACGAAATCCCTATAACTAATCCGATAAAGCTCATTAGTAGAGCTTCACATAGTATCATTATGAGTACTTGACCATTAGTAAACCCTACAGCTTTCATTACACCTATTTCTCGAACTCTCTCAATGACACTAGTTATCATCGTAGCTGCAACACCAGCTACTGCTACAGCAAAAGCTGATAGACTTGTAGAGAAGGCTATGAAATCCATAGCACCAGTTACTGAGGAGATTATCCTAGCTATTCCCTGAAAAGAAATTACGCTAACACTTTCCCTATATATGGACTTGATTTCCTTAACAATATTCGTAACAACAGTACTACTCTTAGCTACTACAATAATTCCACTCCATTCCTTCAAGCCTAATAGTCTTTTACCAGCTCTCAAATTGAGAAATATCGTATCATCCGGATTAAGAATCAGAGCTCCACCATATTGCTTCAAAATACCTACGACCACAAAGGAAACTCTCTTTATGGTGTATCCACCACCTGGTTTAACATTGTATAGTGTTATGGTGATGACATCTCCTAGTTTTAGAACTTGTTTTCCATCTTTGAACGCTATGTTATAGCCTACTACAGCACCGACAACTTCAGATTCTGAAGGTATGTGACCCTCTAGCAACTCTAAACTTTTGATAGCACTAAATACGAGATCTAAGTTCGTGGCATAGACATAGACGTCATGGGTTGAACCCATGAGCTTTATAGTCCCTTTAGTTGCATAGAAAGGCGTAACACCTTCGACTCCCTCAATTGTAGACAGAGTATCTATATCTACATCGCTTAGTCTATAGTCATTTGAGGGATAGACAACTATTAGGTTTTGACCAAGAGATTCTAGTTTTGATAACACATAGTCTGAATATCCACCAACAACACTTGTCATTGTAACAAATGTTAGGGGCCCTATTGCAATCCCAACTATTGTCAGCATAGCACGTAGTCTTCTCTCGGATAAACTCTTCATTGCTAATCTTAGGGCATCTAGTATAAACATTAGTTTCGCTATCAATGGACACTCCTTAGTGTATGGATAGAGAACCTCTTTAAGAACTTTATTATAGCTAAAGCTATAGTGAAGAGGAATGCGCCTACGAGAGCTATTGATATTACTTTGAATGACTCAAATGGTGGTGACCTTGCCGTGGAAGTCGTGACTGTATATGTAGTACTACTAATTCTGAATACATTTAAGATGTATTTCTTGCTATGTGTGGCTCCATAGTCATCTACATAGCTGATAACTAGTGTAATACGGTTAGCATGTACATTTCTGAGCTCAATTCTAAATGCTATCTGTGCGCTGGGATCCACATCACCTATAAACGTTGATTTAGATATGTTTGAAGCTATTGCCATAACTTCAACATTTCTTGCCGTTGCTATACCATAGTTAAGTATTGTTCCACTGACTATAATTGTACTACCTCTAATCTCAGCTTTAGTATCAGCTAATCTTATATCGATAAAGGGCTCTATTATTGAAGATACTGTGGTATTGAATGTATGTGTATACCCTAGAACATCTTTGTACATAATGCCTACTAGCATGACTATCGATGAATACGATATGTATTGACTACCGATACCCATACTAACTCTTATAGGATTGTATATGAGTGTCGTATTCACTTTATAGAGTTTATCTGGATAAAGTACAGGTATATAGAATACGTTTTCTGATGGTATTGCTAATGGAGTTTTCGGTACGATATAGACATAGACATTGTATATAGGTGCAGAACCTATATTCCTGAGATATACCGTGAAGTTAGCATAGCCATTTGTGAATTCTACCTTTGAATCTGCATATACCTGTACAAGTCTTGTTGAGCCAAAGACTGTTACAGGAATGTACTCAAATAGTATTCTTCGAACATTGTTCCAATGATCTATAAAGTTAAGAGATACGCTGATGTATACGGTTCCTGGCTTTTCGACTAGTAGATTAACTGGTATCCAAAACACAATGAAGTCTCCAATGCTGAGAGTCTGGGTCTGAGTTGGTAGCGATGATAGGATGCTGCTGACGGACTTAGGTATGTATTTCGATAATAGTTCTAGTTGTGAAGCAGATATCGGAGGTACTTTAGCTCTAGATTGATTATTGAGACTACAGACCATGGTATTGGGCGGAAATGATACTTCTAAATATACTCCTTTGAGAGATGGAAACGCATTGTTTCTAAACATCAGAATTAGGCTTACACCATAGGATTCAGGTTCTGGTGAATAGGCAGCCCATGTTGTAGCTATGAACTCTATAGAATTCTCAATGTTGTGAACTCTAACCCTGAATTCATATTCATCTACCGAATTTACATTTGTACCTCCACTTTCAATAGTGTACTCAACAAGTACTTTGAATACATAGATACCAGATGATATGTTCTCTACATCAACTGTGAACGAAACCGTGAGTGTCTCATATCTAGGTATAGGCCCTGACACATACTTTTCAAATTCATGAACTGTAAAACCTTGTGGAGCTATTAATCTAATCCTGATTGCCGAAACACTGTAAGGTAGTAGATTTGCAAATGTGAGTGTTAAAGTAGCGTTCTGAGTATTGGGATAAACAGGCCATCTATTCAGCCATGAAGCATCTATAAGTGCTAAACCTTTGCTACGTATTGAACTAAACTTCTCTACATAGAGTCTGATATGGAACGTTCTATAGTGTAGTATGTGTGTACCAAATGAATCGAATACGTATCTAAGTGAAATGTTGAAATCTATAGGTACGCTATTGTTGACTGCATATACATTACGTAAATCAATATATAATGTAGCTCTACATGTGGTTCCAGGCTGTAGCGTATATGCGCATACAGATGTTCCTTTAACTACTTTACCTCTACTTAGATTTTCGACACTAACTTCAACACCCTTAACGGGATATCGACCCAGATTAATGAACTCTACAGTTATAGGCGTTAAAGATGTATTTCCAAATACTATGACAGGATTTGTAGAGCCCCAATACCATGAGACAGGAGTTACTGAAGGTATGAAATCTTTTGGATTTTGAATTGTAAGTGGAATCTCTATGGATGCATTGAGTTTTGAGATAGAGTTTGATACTTCAACTATGTATTCAAGATCTATATGGAGAAGATAGAGTCTAGGACTCAAATTACCTATGTATGGATGTACGTATAGAGAGCATACTCTACCTGGTAACATTCCATTGAAACAATTACCTGATATACCTACAACGAGGAACTCATTTTGTGGAACATCGGTTCCATTGTAGTATTTTAGAGAAATGTTTTTGATAGACATAGATGTGATTGTAAATGGTCCCTTATTTGCAAGTCTAATCTCGATAACTATATCTCTAGCATTAGGTAGAAGAGGAACTGGAACACCATTGTATAGTGTTTGAACAGCATACAGTATTAGTATATTGCTAAGCTCTTCTGATACGCTTACAGAGAATACGAATTCTCTTGAACTCGTATATACACTTTGAGCTAGTGAGGATACAGCAAAAAGTTCTAGTTTAAATGTTAGACTTGAGGCATTCTCATATAGAATTATGTCATTGAATGTTAGAGAGAATACATTGCTATAACCTATTTCTCTACCGATGTGAACTACTGTATATCTAAGACCATTACTGAAGATTCCACCTCGAACAATAACAAGCTTTGCGTATAGTTCTCTAATTACATCGATTGAGAGACTCTGGAGTGTTATGTAGAGACTAGCCCCCCTCGTGCCTGGTAGTGTGTATGCACTCCAATGGCAATCTAGTATCGATATATTCAACTCTGGTTCAAGAACTGTCATTTCGAGAACTCTATACACTCTTATCCATGCTTCAGCATCCTTATATCGAGCTAACATTGTTATGCTGAGAAACGCCATAACCTTTTCATTATCGGCGTAAATTTCTATATCTTCAAATGATACATGTATTGTACTTCCATAGCTATAAGGCCCCTCAATAACTCTCAATGTACACTCAGATCCATTCATAAATCGTGCTTGATCTTTGTCGAGACAAAGTCTTATGTTTAGTACTTCAACATCTATAGGTTTTACGATTTGAAGACTTATGGTTATACCAGCACTCATTGTTTTTACATAAGCTCTACCTCCAATCCAACCATAATCAAGTACTGTGATGGCGTCCTTCATGAATTTTTGAGGATCTTCAATAGGTATAGATACATTGAACAACATTTCATAGTCTGTATAAGAACCATCATCTTCTCTCACAATAGCCTTTAACACCAGTTTTGCTACATAAGTTCCTGGTGGTGTACCATTCACTATATCAATTCCTCTGAATACTACGGATACTCTTGATGCATGCCTAATGTCTATATTAGAGATACAAAGTCTAGATGGTTTTAAATAAGGTTGAGGTAAGTCTAGACATAGAGTTGCATCTATTAAATCAACGACATCGAGATTCTTGAACACAACGACAAGTTCCTGATTTTCTGAACCAGGATATGCAACACTATTTCTCCAATAGACAGCATCTATGTAAAGCGATATATTGTCCGGTTTTAAGGTAAAGCTTTTCTCGATGAAGAGTTGAGTCCATATGTTGCTTCCATCTACTGTCGCTATAATGGTTATGTTTAACTTAGCTGTAATCATGATTTTGGATGTGTTTTGAGGGATTAATAGAGGATCACTAATAATATTGATGATATCTCCGTATGCGTAGGGCCCATAAAGATAAGTTATTGAGGTTTGAGATCCATTGATAAATGTGGCATTGTATACATTTATGTGAGCTACTACAGTATGTATTGTTACATCAGATTTAACTATGAATGTAAAGTAAGTACGTGTTGCTATTGAGCCGTTTATGTATTTGACGGCTGATAATCCATAGTCTAACAATTCAAGTTTTATTGGTGGTGCTTTGGGTATGGATACTGTTGTATTTAACTCAATGTTATCCCATGAGTATGTCACGCCATCACCAGTTTCCGCTGTTACATTGAGTACTAGGTACATAGTTACGTTATCTGGTGCTTCAGGTGCTATATATAGACCTCTAACTGTTATTGTTGTTGTTTCATTAGGTCTCACTAACGGTATATCTACTCTAGTAGTGTTTGGGTCTATATACTCTGAGTAGAGTATCAGAATTCCATGACCTTCAGCTATAGTTACGTTACCTCTATTCCTTAAAACGATATTTAGCTCAGCGCTTGTCGAACCTTTATATGATTGCGAAGACCACCAACAATCTTCGATTTCAATAACTGGTTGTGGATACCTATACACCGTAATGTTGATTACCTTATATTCTCTCATCATGGTGTTGCTTAAGACATAGTTGACTTGGACTTCTATCGTATAGGTATTGGGAGAAACATTCTCATCAATAGATAAATAGAACGTGAACCTCACTTTCTCTCCATAGCTAATTTGAGGTACAATGTCGCTACATCTATCATTTACAACATGAATACCCGAAGGAGTATCAAGACACACGAAAACGTTTGAAGCATTTGCTAGTGAGTTATTGTAGAGTAGATCTATTGTCAGTACAACATTTCGACTTCCAGGATATATGTAAGGAGTACCTGCAGATGATGTTACTGTGTACTGAGTCAAGATGAAGTTGTTTTGTTGTGCAAACAGAACTATTGATGAAGTTATAGGATACAATAGATTGGCTGATAATATCGCGATAAGTATTAACAATTGAATAGATGTCCATTTAAGTCTAGGAATTAAACTCAATACTATCTACACCTCAGATAGTTAGAGGTATCACCTTAGCTATACCTAGATGGGCTAGTGGTTTATCAACCCTTCTAGAATACTATGTGTTGGAGATATAGATGGTTTTAGAAGGAATAGCTGAGCTACCTCTACATGAAGGAACAATACCTCGACATCTCATAGTCTATATGAGAAGGCTTGCCAAGGCTATTATACACATAATCATCGAAGAGTATGGTGTAGAGAATCTAATCACGAGGTTATCTAATCCTCTATGGTTTCAAGCATTTAGCAATGTTATCGGTATGGATTGGGATAGCAGTGGCTCAACAACAGTTGTCCTCTATGTACTCAAGAGCTTTGCAAACATAGAGACCTTTAGAGACCTGGGCTTTGCAGTTTTAGGAGGAAAAGGTGTTGATGCTAAAAGAACCTTAGAAGAAATTACTAAGCTTTCAAGCCTAGACATAGATCTTGATACTGCTACACTTTCAAAAATATCAAGACTTTCTGCGAAAATAGATAGCGCAATGCTTCAAGATGGTTATCAGCTCTATATACATGGAATGATCATATCACTAAATGGAGCTTGGACTATAATTCAACAGGGTATGAATCCAGAGAAAGCATTAGCACGTAGATACCATATACAGGGACTTAAGAATTCACTTACTCTCGAAAGAGATCCACATAGCGGTATTGCATGCAACGAAAAAAGCTTGGCATTAAATTTAATTGATGAAGGATCATCTGATGCTAGAAGAGCTATACTGGATATAGTTAGAGATGCCAATGCAACATCTCTATATAGAGACGTAATCTACGTGAACAGACTTCTTAAAGGAAATGTAAAGAGCCTAGATCTGTGGATAAAGAACAAGAACTATACAGCAATCAAGTATGAAAAACACTTAAGCAATAGTAATCAGCTATATGAGCTCAGAATCAAGGTCTATAGACCTATAAGAAATCCAGAGTTTATAAAGAGAATTTTGTTGAAACTCAAAGAGGTAAAGCCATCTACATTAGAAGAGCTACTTCTATTCAAGGGTGTTGGTCCTGAAACCATGAGAGCTTTAGCACTAGTTGCTCATCTGATATATGGTTACGATTTATCGTTTAGAGATCCAGTAACACATCCCATAGATCCATTCATATATGCATATGCTCATGGAGGTAAAGATGGTGTACCTTACCCAGTGGATATACGTATCATGAGGACCACTATAGAGAATCTTATTGAAGTAATAGAG
>CAZUDD010000067.1:0-7739 GCA_964619665.1 uncultured Desulfurococcaceae archaeon
ATTCATAGTTGGTCTATCTCTACCTCCAGATCTAGGCATTATCGCAATTCTAACATCTATAATCAAAGACATGGTGATAAAGATGGGTATAGAAGCTCATGAAGCTCTAATGATGTACGCTACAATAATGTTGTTAGGTTGTGGTGCTGGTTTCATGATGTACACAGTCTTTAAGCTTATATGGACTTAGAATTGCCGGGTAGGGTTGGTCTATGTGATAGCATGATGTTGATGTACATAATCATGGTGTTATGCATTTCAATAACGTTTGTAGTAGCATACATTATACTTCGTCGTGGTCTAGAAGAAGAGATTCCAACAACGTTTAAGGAGCTGAAATTATCTTCACCAAGTATAAGAATTATAATTGTATTATTTCGATATATGCTAACGTCTCTAAGTTTCATAGGCTTAGCAATAGTCCTCATATTGTCAGCAATTCTGGTCTCGTCCATAACATCAACATCACTCTTATCAACGACAATTGAGTTTAAAAATCCATTATTTACTGGCTACTTCCTAGTAATGGATGATATACAATCTCTTAACAAAGTGAAGAACATTAAGACTTTGCGTTTTCTGGTAGTGCAAATATATGATAGAATTGATATAAAATTCAATGGTAACACCATTGAATTGTATCCCCTCATAATTCAATGCAATGAATATACACCTGAAATTACTGAATTGTGTAAACTCGTAGAGAGTAAATGCATGGTAATTCTTGATCATAAGTTAGCTAAAGAACTAGAGCATGAGTTAACTACTGTGTTAACTCTAAAAACAACATCAACAGACATCTCAATACCTACTGATAGAATTTGTTTTACTAATCTAAGCAGAGTCATGAATATAGAGTTACTTCCGAATATGTACTTTGTACATACTATTGGTGTTTTTGGAGGTTTTACTGTGAAGTTAAGTAATGTCAGTGTTATCGGTATTCTGCATCCGGAAATTCTTGATAGTATATGTAGTGATGGATGTACATTTAGAGCCATAGCCTTCTTTATAGAGAGACCTTCAACTGATCTTCAAGAAAGTTCACTACTCTATGGATATGTAGATACAAATCGCGTTGAGATATTCAGTAGAACATATGTACCGACGTTGAAATCGTTCATAGGGTTCATACTAACTGTTGTCTTAACAACAATAGTCTCTATAGTGGCTAGTGGTGGTATTGTAGAAGTACTTAGAAACTTGTCTGAAAAACTCCGTATACAGGGCTTTACATATGAGTCCATATCTACGGCTATAAAAATCGTTTTATTGATAATGGCTCTAGTACTTTCAGTACCTACCTACATCATTGCGTATAGTCTCTATGGGTTAACACCTTCAATTATGGGAATAGCAACAATTCTTCTTGGATCCTGGAATATATCTAGGTTAATCTCGTTAAGGTTGAGAAGGAGTGTCTATGCTATCGAACCTTCCATAGCTTATACTAATAGAATGATTGTTGGTATTGAATGGCATGGAGATATACGTTCACTGCTACAATGTCTAGGAGAATTGTTTAAGAATGATGAGTTCTTTGAACTAAGTGAATATGAGTATATTAAAGCATCAAGTAACAGATATCTAGCTAGAATCGAGCTCATGTACCGTTATGCTATGGCTGTTATGATATCTGTTGAACTATACATATCTAGAGAAGCAGCATCAACATGGATCTTCGATATTGTAGCTGATGTATGGAGTTATGAGGAGCTAGAACGAGAAAAAACATTAAGTCTAGCAATGATGGCTATATCTAAAGTTATTGGTGGATTAAGGTTATGTCTACTGAAGTAATTAAGCTCTTTCTAAAGGTCTATACTATCAGTATGGGGCTGAGATACGCTATCATACTTAGCATCGTTATATTAATACATGAAATTCTATTCCTTAGTACCTCTAACATATGGCTCTATGTATCTATAATTCCATGCAGTTTAGCAACACTTGTATATGCTGATAAGAAGCTATTAAGGGAACTTCATGAAGTATTGATAATATGTGGTTCTAGAAAGTTAGTTTTGTTAGTATACAAAGTCCTGTATACAGTGTTCATGGTTTTATCATCTTGTCTTGTTCCGTCAACATACATGATAGTCAAAGGTTATGGCGTACCTGGATTTCTACTATTTACTCTATCGGTAATAGTAGTACTCATGATACAGAGATTTGTTGTGGTGTTTAGCTAATGGAGCCTGTGATAATACTTCGAAATGTATGGAAATATTACAAGAGTAAGCATGGATCAATCGCTGCATTAAAAGGTGTTAATCTCGTTGTTCATAGAGGTGAGATAATCGGTATTCAAGGCCCTAGCGGATCTGGTAAGACAACACTATTGAAAATTATTGCTGGTCTTGAAAGACCAGATATTGGTGATGTTGTAGTTGAAGGATATAACCTGAATCTATTAGATGAAAATGCACTTGCATTACTAAGAAATACAATTGTTGGTTTTATACCTCAAGACTATGGATTAGTAGAGGAACTCTCGGTCTATGAAAACATAGAAATTCCTCTATTACTAGCTGGTATGGAGAGAGATGAAAGAAAGGCAAGAATTCTTGAACTTCTCCAGTATATAGGCCTTGAAAAGAGAGAGCGTGTTAAAGTAAAATATCTTAGTGGTGGAGAAAAACAGCGTGTAGCAATTGCTAGAGCATTAGCTAATACTCCATCAATAATCTTGGCTGATGAACCAACAGCAAATCTAGACTGGGAGAACGCAGAAAGAGTACTTCAACTCTTTAGAAAAGTAAACAAAGACTTCAATACAACCATAGTTATAGTTTCACATGATCCAAGAGTTCTTGAGTACGTAGATAGAAGACTAATCCTTTATGATGGTGTATTGAGAGAAGCTTAGTCATACTTCACCCTTTAATAACGCAATATAGGATTCCAATCTCTTTATGAGGTCTTCACGTTCTTCAGAAGTAAATACATGGACATACTCAGTTACGATAGCATCGAACCAATCCAAGGCTGCTATAGCGGCACAGTAAGGACATAGAGTATTACCTTCAGAATCTACTAAGACCTCTTCATCCATACATTCTCTATGCATAATACGTTTACAAATGCTGCACTCAACTTTACCACTTTCTACTGGTTTATTACATATGATACAATGTTCATTGTTTTGATTCATGAAGCGGTCACCCGGTCCGTGAACTCATCATCTTCAGACTACCCAGCGTCGATCATCCCTACACTACATCAATATAATTCTGTCCTACAGTTTATTAGATTAGATCGGGGTCTAGATGAAAGCGGCTATACTTGCTGGAGGTTTTGGTAAAAGACTTCGTCCATTAACTGAAGATAGACCTAAACCATTGGTCGAAGTATGTGGTAGACCAATTCTTGAATGGCAGATACTCTGGCTAAAGAGATTCAAAGTCGATGAGTTTGTCCTCATGCTAGGATATGCTAAAGAGAAAGTTATTGAATATCTAGGTAGTGGTAAAAGACTAGGTGTTAAGGTAAGCTATGTTGTTGAAGACGAACCACTTGGTACTGGTGGTGCTATAAAGAATGCTGAGTCGATACTTAGAAACGAAGAGATATTCATAGTCGTTAATGGTGATATAATAACGGATCTAGATCCCAGACCCATGATAGAGGATTTAAGAAAATCAAAAGATGTAGTAGCTGAAATAGCATTAGTTCCTATGAGAAGTCCATATGGTATAGTAGAGATTGAAAATGGGTATATACGAGCTTTTAGAGAAAAACCAACACTAGAATATTTAGTAAATGCTGGCGTCTATGTTATGAAACCAGAGATTTTCAAGTATCTTCCAGAGCAAGGAGATATCGAGACAACAGCTTTTCCCAAACTTGCATCTCAGAAAAAGTTGAAAGGATACATCTATAGAGATTGTTATTGGAAATCTATTGATACGATAAAGGATCTTGAAGAAGTGAGTAGCGCTCTGAAAAAGCTATATCCGGACCTATGTAGAGCATAAATAGTCCATGCCTAAGAAATAAACTCAATTGTTTTTCTTGGTTTCCAAACACCCAGCTCGCTCAACGTGTAGTTCACGATAAACCCCATTACTATTCCTATGAATTGAGCTATCAATGGTTCTAGAGCTAAGAATATGTTTAACGTCTGTGCGACAACATATTGCGTTAGTAATGCTGGTAATACTGCTAAATGGAATTTAAAACATCTCACAATTCTTTCAATAACTGATCCTTTCGATCTATCGGCAAAAGTCCATTTTTCATGAAGTGCAAAGTTATGTAGTGTACTTAGCTCAATAGCTAGGGCACTCGAGATCCTAAAATCTACATTCAGTATGAGTAGTAGCTTCAGTATTGCTAGATTGACAAGAGTTCCCAAAGCACCAACAGCTGTAAACTTGAATGGTCTCCAAGAACTAAGTTTTAGCACATGAACTAGGAAGTCTATGTACTGTTTTATTCCTAGTTTACTCTTACCATGTATTCTCTTTCTAAACGTGTAGGGTACTTCAGAAACACTGTTATATCTACACTTCACAAGTATTTCTAGCAGTATTTTGAATCCTCTGGGATTGAGTTTATCGAGACATGAGGTTAGAACAGATCTCTTAACAGCAAAGAAACCTGACATAGGATCAGATAATCGTCTAGTCTCAGGTAACAATATTTTAGCTATTAGCGTAGCTATCTTGGATATTATCAATCTAATGAAAGACCATTCTTCAATTTGACCACCTCTATACCTTGTTGCAATGGCTATATCTGAGAACTTCAACTTTGCAATTATATCGGAAATATATTCTGGTGGATGTTGTAGATCTGCGTCCATAACAACTATATTCTCTCCTTTCGAAAACTTCATACCATCAACTATAGCTGTAGATAACCCCTTTAAACCAATTCTTCGAATTACAATGAGTCTAATATCTGAATTCAAAGATTCTTTAAGTGTTTGTAATGCCTCAAACCAAGTTTTATCTGGACTATCATCATCAACTATAATCAGTTCAATACCTTTACATAGTCTTCTACTATCGATAAGTTCTTTAATCTTTGATAGTAATATCCTGATGTTTTTAGCTTCATTGTATGTAGGTATAATTATCGTTGCATAGCGTATATCGTCACTAATGGAACACACCCCTCCTCTACTTCCACACAGATAGAAAATTAAGGGTATTTCATGAAGAGTTTGTGGTTATTCTCATCAATCGGTGCCGGCCCGACGTCATCACTTTTCAGTGGGGCGGGAGCTCCCGATTATGTGTTGTTATTTAAGTTTAAAGCCTTTATACTATCTTAGGGACTACTAGTGATAGATCGTGAACAACTTCTCAGAATTGTTTACGACAGAATTTCGAATATCATTAATATAACAGAGAATTTCATAGCATTAAAATTACATGCTGAAAAGTCATCAGATTTCGAATTCCTTGTAGGTATAATCCTTAGTCAAAATACTAGCGATAAAAATGCCATTAAAGCTTTTGAGAACTTGAAAAAACTACTTGGAGTTATTACACCAGAGAACATTATGAAACATCCTGTTGAGGATATCGCTAAAGCAATTAGGGTTGCGGGATTATACAATAGACGGGCTATGGTGTTAAAGAACTTAGCAAAGATGTTTATTGAGAAGAATATTGACAATCTATGTAGTATGTATAGGGATGCAGATACACTGAGAAGGTTTTTAATGGAGTTTCCTGGTATAGGTATGAAAACTGTTGATGTATTCATATTGATGAAGTGTAAAGGTAGAACATTTCCTGTTGATACTCATATAAGGAGGGTCTTATCTAGGCTTGGAATTTCATTGAAAGGTGATTATGAAGAGATTAGGGGTATAGCCATGAATGTCTTTAATGATGTTGATCAGTTACTAAAACTACACCTTCTCTTAATAGAGTTTGGAAGATCGATATGTAGAGCTAGGAATCCTAAATGTGTTGAATGTCCCTTACAAGACATTTGTGAGTTCTATAAAAACAGAATTGGTTTAAAATCAGACTAAGATTCAATACCTCGTTTTTAAACTGTTTAGTAGGGGAAACTGTTTGAGTTTAAGACAAACTTTACATATGAAACCAGGCAGCGAAGTAATTCTGCTAGGAAATGAAGCTGTTGCTAGAGGTGCTATTGAAGCTGGCGTAGCAGTAGCAGCAGCATATCCCGGAACACCCTCAACAGAAATTGTTGAATCTCTATCCGAAGTAGCTAAAGATCTAGGTATATATGTTGAATGGAGTACTAATGAAAAAGTAGCATTTGAAGTTGCCTATGCTGCAGCATCGATGGGCACTAGAGCACTAGTTGCTATGAAACATGTTGGACTAAATGTTGCAGCAGATCCTTTGATGAGCAGTGCTTATACTGGTGTTGAAGAGAGTTTAGTCATTGTATCAGCTGATGATCCAAGTATGTGGAGTAGTCAAAATGAACAAGATAATAGAATCTATGGGCTTCATGCCTACATACCTGTATTTGAACCTAATACTGTTGCAGAGGTAAAGGATCTAACTAAGTTTGTCTTTGATTTCAGCTCCGAAGTTAAACATCCTGTGATTCTCAGATTAACCACTAGAATTGCTCATGTGAGAGTACCTATAGTATTGGGACCTATAAGAGAACCCGTTAGAAATACACGCTATACCAAAAAACCTCATCAGTATGTTCTAATTCCAGCTCATGCAAGAAGACTTAGAAAGTCGTTAATTGAGCGTTGGAAAATTATTGAAGAAAAGCTCTCTCATATACCATTCAATAGAATCGAAGGAGATGGAAAAACACTTATAATTGCATCTGGAATCTCGTATGCCTACGTAGTTGAAGCTCTAAAACAGCTTCAGATTATGGATAAGGTCAAGATATTAAAACTATCAACACCCGTTCCGATTCCACGAAAACTGCTCCTAGAAGCTGTTAGTAATGTTGATAAGATTCTAGTTGTTGAAGAACTCGAACCTGTTGTTGAAATGCAGATCAAGAATCTTCTCTATGACGAAGGTATCAGAATACCCATACACGGCAAAGATTTCATAGGTTTAGAGTATGAAATGACGTTAGAGAGGGTTATGCACGCTATTGCTAAATTCCTCGATATCTCGATAACTATTCCTAAACCAATAACAAGTGAGGTACCAGACTTCGTCTTTCCGAGACCTCCTCAACTATGTCCTGGATGTCCGTATAGACCTCTATTCTATGTATTGAGGCGTATTGCAGATTCTTTTGGAAAAGATCGTGAACCTATATTTACAGGAGATATTGGATGCTATACTCTCGGTCTAAATGAGCCGTTTAGGGTTCAGGATACATGTATTTGTATGGGTGCTAGTATAGGACTTGCTAATGGTTATGCACATCTAGTTGAAGATAGACCTGTAATCGCTATCATAGGTGATTCAACATTTTATCATGCTGGAATACCTCCACTAATTAATGCTGTATACAATAAAGCACCAATACTAGTTATAGTGCTTGATAATAGGATAACAGCTATGACTGGTCATCAACCACATCCAGGAACAGGTTATACAGCTACTGGTGATGAAACACACGTAGTGAAAGTAGAAGAACTTGCAAAAGCTATTGGAATTGAATATGTTAGTGTTGTAGATCCTTTCAATATTCGTGAAACAGAGAAGGTTCTTCGTGAAGCTATTGAATATGTTGAGAAGATGAAGAAGCCAGCTTTAATTATCTCTAGACGTGCATGTGCATTGTACTCAATACGTAGAGCTTTACGTGCTGGTCTTGAG
>CAZUDD010000068.1:0-7616 GCA_964619665.1 uncultured Desulfurococcaceae archaeon
GTTATAGCTAGATCTATTAGGGATATCGGTATTGTTTACCGTAGAGATCCATATGTTTTGATAGATCTTCAAAAACTATTACAGTATCTCCATAGAGAACAGCTTTCTAGGCTTTGAGTTTTCTCACCATTATCAATAGCGTTGAGATGCTGATTATGGTTATCGGTGCTACAAAGACTATTGCTGTTACAGCTATGGATACACCATGAAGAATAACCTTTGTTATTCCATAGACATCATATAGATATCCAAATAAAGCTGAACCGGTTAACACACCAATATTTCCAGATGCATTGATATAGCCAATGCCTCTAGCACCTATGTAAGTCATAGCAATTCTTCTCGTTATAGGTATTAAAACTCTACCTGCAACAGATAATAGTGCTATGGATAGAAGAATGGTGTTTGAGTTAAGTGTTGGTAAAAGTATGAGGCCTAGTACTGCTATTGCTATCGATAGTATAAATGCTGTTCTCTCAGATAATCTATCTGCTACAAGACTAAATGGAATACTTAGAGCAACACCTATACCTGTTGCATATGCAAGGAATAGACCTATAAAGCTCTTCGTATATCCAAAGAGTTCATATAGATAGACATACATAACATCGCTAAAAACAACCGATATACCAGCTCTAATACACATCACAAGAACTACCAGAGATATTAGAACAGCTATCGATATTGAATCTCTATTCACTGATAATCTTCTACGGGGTCTTTCCACACCTAGCTCTGTAGATGCTGGATATGATATGAATAGACTTAGAAGAGCTGTAGTTATGAATGCAGTCGATGATATGAGTATAGGCTCTATCAATGGTCTATTGGCTAGATATCCAAAAAGTTGATTTGCCAATACTATTCCAAGAGATCCAGATGCAAAGTATATTGCATATGCTGTAGCTCTAAAACGTTGAGGTACTGTAGCACCAAGTACAATCTGTATCGTTACCCATGCAAAACCATTGAGTAGACCCTGAAGAAACCTCAGTATGAATAAATGGACAACATCTGTAGCTGTTAAGTATAGAAGTGCTACTATAGCATTCAGTGAAAAGCATAGTGGTGTTATAATGACGACAAGTCTTCTATGTCCATATACATGACCTGATATAGTTGCTGCAATTGCTCTAGCAGCCATAAAACTAGACATTAGTAGACCTACATCTAGTGCTGTTGAACCAAGTACTTCTCTTGCATAGAATGCTATGACAGGTACTGCAATTCTAAATGCTAGTGTACCTATAAACGCTATTATGGTACACAATACAAAGTTGAACACACTTTCAACCATAGCACTAAACAGAGTTATCAGCTATAGATAAACTCTGAGTATATGGACAGTAATGGTGGTGTTAAAGACATGATTAACACATTGTCATTACTACTCATACTAGCATTGATAGGGTTTATCGTTGGATTACTCTATGGATTATTTACAAAGAAGAGTTTGTTAATGAGTCTTATCTACGGTATTGTACTAGCAATTCTCTTACCTATACTGATTATACTTGTTCCTACAATGTTTGTACTATTTATAATAGCTTCTAGTAATACTGTTTGGATTGGCTATAGCTAAACTGTTTATGTAGATGGTTTAACAACTGTATCTCTACACCAATTCCAACCAATCTTTTCAAGTAGTTCAGCAACTCTATTAACAGCTTTGACAACGAGATCTCTAGGAACATTAGGTACTCCAGCACCAACAATAATGATCTCTGTTGTTTCATCTCTAATCATAGTCTCAACACTATCTCTATGCGGATATATATGCATAACAATACCCTTTGAATCGACTAGTATTGGTATTCCCTCACGGAGAGTCTCTTCTTCACCACCAATAGGCCTAAAAACCTCGCCACCTCTACTCATAGTTATTTTGAATGGTGGTGTTGCTCTATTCAAATCATATAGACCTATAGGAACCATTGTTTCAGCAGATGCAATATTACCTGCATCAACAACAGGATTTATTCTTGGAAAAGAGCCTCTCAATGCTCTTCTGACAAGTGCTTCACTAGCTGGTCTAGTCTTTGTAGGATCTATACCTATTCTCCAATAGAAATCTCTATACGCACGAACAATAGGATCGTTTTTCAGTTCTTCAATTCTATACCTAGACTTAACATAGTCTAGAAGTCTATCAACATCATCTTCATATGGATCTCCAGTTAGTGAGACCTTTCTTTCCTTCCATGCAATTGTATAGGCAACAAAGATTCCCAGAGGTTTTGTAGATTCATCAACATCTAGAATACCATCGAGATAAAGACATAGTTCTACAGCCATTAACTACACCAAAACTAAAACCTTTTGTCTCTGAGCACTACACATACAACACAGTATTTTGTTTATTTGATCAACCTCTAATCACACGAACTTCACTATAAGTATGGGGTTAGCCTATGAGTATAGAGATAGATAAGCTAATTAGTGAAGCAGAGAAAGTCCTTGATAACTCCTATGCACCATACTCTAGAATTAGAGTTGCATCAGCAGTTCTATGTAGTGATGGAAGGGTGTTTACAGGTGTTAATGTTGAGAATAGTAGTTATGGCTTAACGGTATGTGCAGAAAGAACAGCTATCTTTAACGCTGTAACTAATGGATGTAGAGATTTCAGGGCTATAGCTATAGTAACAGATTTTGATGAGCCTTTAACACCCTGTGGTGCATGTAGACAGGTTATGATTGAGTTTGTATCTGACATAATCATAGTCTCTAAATCTGTGAAAACAGGTATTGTGAAAGAGTATAGATTATCAGAGCTACTTCCACATGCCTTCAAGTTGAAGAGGTGATACGATCTATGGAGAAAAGCTATGATGTTGTTGTTATTGGTAGTGGTGTAGGTGGTTATAGTACTGCTATAAGGCTTAGACATAGAGGCTATAGCGTTGCTATAGTTGAGATGGATAAGATTGGTGGTGAATGTGTTAACTATGGTTGTGTACCAACAAAAGCCTTATTCACTATAGCAAAAGCATTGAATATACTTAGGGATTTCACTGAGATTTCTATCGATACAAAGTCTTTGTTTAAATGGAGAAACAATATTGTTTCTAGGGTTAGAGATGGTATTGAGTATCTTCTGAATAGATACGGTGTTGATATCTATAGAGGTCTAGGTATTGTTAAATCTAGGAATAGAATTGAGGTTAGGAATCAGGGTAAAGAGATTGAGTTGAACTGTAGATATATCGTTATTGCTAGTGGTAGTGATCCTAAACAGCTTCCTAACATTCCATTTGATGGAAGAAAGATTTTGAGTAATAGAGATATTGCTCTATGTGAAGAACTGCCACAGAGGATTCTTGTTGTTGGTGCTGGTGCTATTGGCGTTGAACTGCTCTTCACATTGAAAACTCTTGGATTTGATGTATATGCTGTTGAAGCAATAGATGTTCTACCTGGTTTTGATAGAGATCTCTCTAGATTTATTAAGAGAAAGCTTAGAGCTAGGGGTATAGATGTTAAGATCACAACCGTTTCTAAGGTTGTTGATAGAGGTTCTGAAGGTCTAGAAGTACATCTTGCTAATGGTGAGAGACTAGATGTTGATGCTATGATTGTAACTATTGGTCGTACGCCAAGATCTAGAGGTTTTGGTCTTGAATCTATTGGTATTGAGATAGATGACAAAGGGTTTATCAAGATAGATGAATTCAATAGAACAAATGTTGAGAACATCTATGCGCTTGGCGATGTCGTTGGAGGGCCACTACTAGCTCATAAAGCATTCATTGAATCACACATAGTTGCTAATGCTATTACAGGTAGAAGCTTATGGACTATCGATAGAAACTATATACCTATGGCTATATTCTCAATACCACCAATAGCATCTATAGGTCTATCAGAAGATGAAGCTAGAAAAAGAGGTTATGACGTCGAAGTATACAGATTACCGTTAGCTTCATCAGCTAGATCCATTATAGAGAAGTGTGAGGATTGCTTTATCAAGATTGTAATAGATAAAAAGACAAGGAATGTTCTTGGTATACACATAGCATCACCGAATGCTGAAGAAGTTATCAACTTAGCTATGGAGATAATGGTAAGTAGAATAGGTTTTGAAGATATAGCGAAGAGACCATATGTACATCTAAGTATTGGTGAAATGATGAGAGATCTTGTTGAACTAGTACTTGGAGAACCTATACATGTATATCTAAGGAGATGAAATTTCAATGATTTCTAGGTATTGTATAGATTTAGATGAATGGAGTAAACTCTATCAATGGATTACAGAGCTACTAGATATTGATAGAGATTTAGAGAGAAAACGAGTTTTAATGATTTCCCAATACCTATCAATGCATGGATATGAACCCCACATAGATTTCTCTCCATTGAGATGTAGGTGTGCTCTCATCTATGGTCCTTCACCAAGACTATATGAACAAGTTCAAGAAACTAAACATCTATTGTTAAAGAGTATACCCGTCTTTGTTGTTGATGGTGCAGCAAAGCTGTTTATAGAGATGGATATACCATTTCAAGTACTTGTTACAGATCTTGATGGTGGTTTAGAGAATGTGTATAGATGTATTGATAGTGGTTGTATACCTTTTATTCATGTTCATGGCGATAACATCGACTTGGTGTTGAAGCTTATAGAGAGTCTCAGTATAGAAGAGCTTAATCGATGTATCTTTACTCATCAACTACCTGAAGAGATACCGTTGATGGTTGGTGCTAGGAGTTTTACTGATGGTGATAGAGCTATAGCTGTCGCCTATATGCTTGGAATAGATAGTGTTGTTCTCATAGCTATGGGTTTCGGTAGTTTAATAGGGAAATACTCTAAACCGTGGTTCTCTAGAAATTGGTATCCGATATGGAATAGAAAAAAGTTGAAGTTTATAATAGCTAAAGAGATCATAGCCAGGCTACATCGATGTATGAACATATATCAACTAGATCCTGATATAGCTGATGAGAGAGTAGGTATAGTTATACATAGTGATCTAGTTGAAGTTGTGTGTAAGTAAGGGAATAGATTTTGAGCTGTGTTTAGAGAAATACGTTTTTGTTAGTAAAAATGAGTTGTTTTTAGCTTGAGAGTGTAGTACTAAGGTCGTAGTTATGCTAATAGATAGTTTTGGTAGACCTTTGAAGAGTCTCAGGATAAGTGTCACTAGTAGATGTAACTATAGATGTGTTTTCTGTCATAATGAAGGTATTGAGCGTAGAGATTTAGAAGAGTTGACACCTAGTGAAATAGGTATTATCGTGAAGATAGCTATGGAGCTAGGTATAAACGAGTTTAAGTTGACCGGAGGTGAACCATTGGTTAGACTTGATATCGTTGATATTGTTAAGCATATCTCTATGTATAGACCTAGAGATCTATCTATGACAACAAATGGGTATTACCTAAAAGATTTAGCAGCGAAACTTGCTGAAGCTGGTTTAATGAGAGTAAATATAAACATACCAACACTAAACAATGAAAAGTATGTTCAGATAACAGGAGTTAATGGATTGAAGAGAGTTCTTGAAGGTATTGAGGAGGCCTATAACAACTCGTTGAAGCCTATAGCTATAAACATGGTTTTGCTTAGAAATATCAACGAGGATGAAGTAGATAGCTTTATAGAATTAGCTTCTAGATATGAAGCTAAACTTAGAATAATTGAATTAGAGCCTATATCGATACCGAAAAGAGTATTTGAGGATCTCTACGTATCGACAGATAGAGTTGAGTCTATGTTAAGGAGGAGATGTAGTAAGATTATGTATAGAGATCTGCATAGAAGACCTATATATGTTCTCGATAATGGTGTTGAGGTAGAGATAGTTAAATGGTATGGTAATCCCGTATTCTGTGCACATTGTTATAGAGCTAGATTAACGCCAAACGGGGTATTGAAGCCCTGTATTCTATCGAGAGAAGGTATTGATTTAAAACCTTATCTAAGACCAAAACCAGATCCTGAGAAAATCAAAGAGATGTTTATAAGATTAAATAGTATGAGAAAACCCTTCAATATCCTGAATACATCGTAGATTACTACTATCTATGGAGTTCAAAGCTCTAGTAGATACTCAATGAGTTTCTTCATATAGTCGAAATCTCTATAACCAACAAATACAAAACCTATGTTCTTTTCGTTAGACCATAATACAAATCCTGGTGTACCTGTTATACCATATACATTGCTTGCTTCATTGTTATCTCTAGAAATTACATCGTTAGCTATGGACAGTAGTGAACTTATGTTACAGTCTTCATAATGACCTAGAATTTCTTCAACAGCTTTTCTATAGTATTGATCTACATTTTGAATTACTTTGTATCCAGATCCATTTTCTAGATATGCTGTATACACATCATAGAATGCATGGAATATCTCTATGATAAGAGTTAGGTTCTCGTATTTTAGTGCTAAACACATTGAGTGCTCATGGAATTTCCTTATTTCGCTATGAACAATAAGGTTCTTGTGAATTAATGCTAGTGTATTGTTGAATATATAGTACTTCTCTAGATCTGGTACTACAAATGTATGGAATCTTGAACACCATGGACAGAGCAGATCTTCATATATGTATAGGTATAGAGTTGCATTTTTCGATCCATATATTGGTACATATGTTGTATTTGGTTTTGTATGTGTTTCAGCAATAAGCTCTATGTCTAGATATCTAGACATAAAGTCAACTAGATCAAGTCTTAGACTCTTTTTAAACACGTAGACATTATCTCTAAGCTTTTCTAGTAGCTCGTTATCCTGATCTATAGGATCTTTCGATATATACACTATTGTTGGATATATCGTTAGATTTGGATATCTAGACCATTCAACAACACTGAAATTAGTAATCTCTACAAGTGCTAATCTCTCTGCAATCTCCTTGACTTTAGCAATCTTGTTCTCTGGTATTGAACTGAATTTTGTGGTGCCATTAACTAGAATTGCTGAAGCACTATACTTGAAGGTTAATGATATATTTGCTTTCTTCATTATATCGTATGTAGCGTATCTATTCAATAAATAGACATTATCTTCAAGAACTTTATCATATATAGCTTTAACAGCATCACCAATAACATCATCAGCTACTACAACAACTAATTGAGGATAGAATCTTAATCCAGTTAAGTTTAGCTCATCAGCACTAATAGAGCATATAGTGTAGTTGGGTACTACAGGTATTGTATGATATCTATTGAAGTAGTATGTCTTTACGAAGTTCTCAAAAGCTTTATCTATCCTCTTAATATCGTCATCACTTATCTTCATAGTACCGTTAGTTACAACAACAACTAGACTTAGCCTAGGATTCTTACATACATATCTAAGCTTCTCTTCAATACTACCAAATGTTATTGGTCTTGGTGTATACAGAGCTTTTAAAGCAATAACGGTGATTACTATCATAACTCCAAGCAATGCAATAAGTATTAAACTCTTTCTCTGTTTCAATACTCTAAGTGTTGTAGATCTAGAGATTCTCAATATCAAATCTTTGAAAATACTTGGTTTACGGAAACCTACTCTTCTAGATCTTTCCATAACTAACCACTCTTTCAATATCATCGTATATCAAAGAAATAAAGTTTTAGTTTTGATGAATATTACGAAGTAGAGACTGTGTACAGA
>CAZUDD010000069.1:0-7437 GCA_964619665.1 uncultured Desulfurococcaceae archaeon
ATAGGATAATACTCGTGAAATCCACTAGTAGATGTGGATTAACTGATCTATCTAATGCTATAACAACATTTATAGTACAAGAACTCTAAGTATTGAGGAAATAGCTTTGAAGAACATAGCACCAATAGCTTTTGAAAGTTTAGGAGTTAGATCTATGGCAACATTTATCCAGACATACAATCTAAACATCTTAATAGACCCTTCAGCAGCTCTTGCACCACGTAGATATGGTCTACCTCCTCACATAATAGAGGTAAAGGAATTACAAAAGGCGTTCGATAAGATAAGCTCTTATATAAAGGATAGTGATGTAATTATAATCACTCACTATCACTATGATCATCATGATCCAGGTAGATTTCTAGATTTAGAGCTCTTCAAAGGTAAAGAGGTTATAGTCAAAGATCCTAAAAACAATATAAATACTTCACAGAGAATTAGAGCACATAGATTCTTATCACGTATTGAGAAACTAGTTAAAAGATTAGCTATAGGTGATAATAGAGAACTCAGTTTTAGCTTTACACGCATAAACATATCTTATCCTGTAACTCATGGAATTGACTCTCAATTAGGATATGTTTTAGAGATATGTATCTATGATAAGGATCTAAGAGTCCTATTTACATCTGATATTGAGGGATGTGTAAATAAATCACAACTTGAATTTATGCTTAGATGTAATCCGGACATAGCTATAGTCGATGGACCTCCAATATACTTGCAGTATCGCGGATATTCTAGTGATGTAATTCAGAAAAGCATTGAAAACATTTCCGCTTTTATACTCAATACTAATGTAAATACTGTTATAATAGATCATCACCTAGTGAGGAGTATCGATTATGTAAAATACTACAAGAGTGTTATGGAAACAATTAAATCTCAATCTGAGAAGAGCTTTAGGATTTTAACAGCTGCTGAATATCTAGGTTTAGAACCACGACTTTTAGAGGCACGTAGGAGAGAATTGTACTCTAGTGATCCTAGATGTGGTCTAGATTTACTAAAATCTTTAATACGTAAACATGAAATGGAGATTTCTTTGGGTGAAGAAAAATGAGGTTCCTGTTATTAAGTGATGTACATGGTAAACTGGATATCCTTAAGAAGATTATTGAAAGCATCGATATTGAGGTAAACTATGTGTTATTTGCTGGTGATATAGCGCCTTATGGTGGTGTCGAACTAACATTGAATTACTTGAAGAAACTCAACGAAATTATATCTAGCAAGTTTAAAGTGCCTATACTAGCTGTACCCGGAAATATGGATTTAGCTGAACACTATGTTGAAGCTAATAAACAAGGTATAGTAGTGAATATACATGGAAAAGGTATGGTCTTAACTCATGGTATTGGCATAATAGGTATTGGTGGCTCGCCACCTACACCTTTTGGAACACCTACAGAATTTAGTGAAGAATACATAGAGAATACATTAAACCAAGCTTTACAACAATTAAAAGACAAAGAAATATCAACATATGTACTATTAGCGCATTCACCACCCTATAACACTAAATGTGATGTAATTTTTGGAGGAGATCATGTAGGGTCTAAATCTATAAGGAAATTTATTGTAGAATCAAAACCTGCTCTCTGTGTTTGTGGTCATATACATGAGTCAAGAGCTATTGACACAATAAACAATACCATAGTAGTAAATGTTGGTCCTGCAATGAAAGGGTTCTACGCTATTGCCATATATAGAGAAGAGGGGTGGGAAGTAAATCTAGAGAAGCTGTAGATCATAACATCAACAATTTCGTAGATCGTATGCAGTTAGTTCCTGAACAACATCAGACAACATCTATTTTTGATACATTATAACCCAAAGATTCGAGCAGCTCAAGTAATTCCTTTAAACATCTATTCAACGTAATTATTCCTCCACCTCTATCTACTTCTATAATGGTATCATTTAAGATGTATATAGAAGCTGTACTTTCCTCAATATTAGATTCGATATAGTATCTCTTTACAGGAGATGCTTCAAGAACTTTCTCTATCAAACATGAGGTACAAGAGCTTAGTTCAATCATTTCACAGTTAGAGGTATCCAAGTGAATTCCTTTAAGATCCATGAGTTCTTGTTCAACTTGAGGTCTTCTATCTTCACAACCACATTCAGCTAATAAATCCTCTATTCTGTCTATGACGTTATTTATCAATTCCTTAAGATCCATGCCTTTTCCCTCTATAAAGCTCCTTCATGTAGTTCTCTAGATCTATGCTACCTAGATATTTATCAATATCCTCTTTTGTTATTCCGAAGTAAAACTCTATGAATTTCAATGCTATTGTTCTCATTTCATCCATTAACCTGCTCTTCTTAGTTCTAAGGATATCAGCACATACATCCCAAGGCAATCCCTGTAAGACTTTTAAGATTAGTAGTCTTTCTTGAAACTCATTTAGTCTAGGTCTACATGGTGGATCTGAGATCCAGTAATGCTTAGATAGTATGTGCATAACATCAGTACAGGATTCATATGTCATGTATCCTGCGTAATAGCTCAACAATCTATCTAGTTGTATTGGTGATAATTTTGGTTTTTCACATTTAGTTCCTTCCCTAACTTCAACATATGTATTGAGTAGCTGATGCGCAACCTCTATCTCAAGATCTCTATATGTATCGTGCAAACTTTCAATTAGTTTTAATCTAAACTCTCTACTCACTATATCCACAATCTTAGACCATTTCTCATTCAATGGTTTTAATACCAGCACTGTGTATTCTGCACTAACAGGGTTTCTATCTGGAGATATATGTAGTGGAATATATCCATTCTTGATCCAGAAATGTAGTAGTTCTCCTGTAGCACCAAATCCACTTCCTATCCAGTCATAGCCTCTAGCTCTAGCCTCTTCCTCTACTTTCTTTAGAAAGTAAGTACCTATACCTCTTCCCTGTACTGATGGATGTACAGCTATTCTGACTATACGCCATCCTTTACCTTCACCTATATCTCTTAGTCTAGCATGTTTTAACAATCTATCGGGAATTATATTACCTGGTATTCTACCTCCTCTCAATAGTGAGTCTAGGTAGTCAAAAGCTATGGGACCTTCTTCAGCTAGTTGAATAGCTGCAATAATTTTTCCTGTTGGTGTTCTCAAGGCTCTTATACTATGATGTGGTGCATCTGCCATCATCCCTAGATCATCAGGTTCATTTCTATAGTGTGCTAAGACATAGATACCAAAAAGACTTCGCAGTAGCTGTTCATTTTCTAATGTAAATAGTTGTTCAGGATCAAGTATCAGGTACTCAAACTTTTGTTCCTCTATATACTTTAAGTCTTCGGAAGTCAGTTCATCTGGTTCAGCATCAAGTAGTAATACCCTGAACTGCCATCGCTCAACAGGATCATCTTTAGCATATCTGATTGGTTCTTCCATTTCATATACGTAAAGCTCAGTATGTGGATCCTCTTTAAGTCTCTTCAAAAATCTTATTGAGAATCCTCTACCTGCACCTTCATATCCATGAATCGTCGTTGCATAGATACTTCTCTGATACGACTTTCTTATTTTGTGAAGTAATGGTACTGGTATACCAGCAGCTTCATCTACTACTGCAATGTCAACACCTAGCTTAGGAACTACAGCTGGTTCCCAGTACTCAATACTAAACCTATCTCCTCTAATCTCAATTATATTTGGACCCCTATAGATAGCCTTAAACTTCAACTTCATGACTTCAAGAGCTTTCATAGCCATATTCATAAGAGCTTGAACATTGGTTAATTGTGGTGCGGTTATCGCTATACGAACCTTATTCTTAACTTTGAGAAGCTCATTGATTATTCCTGCAAGCGCTATGCCAATAGCACATGATTTTCCACGACCACGATCCGCTATGAGTATTACACACATATGTCTTTTCCTAGGTTTTTTAACAACTTCTTCTAACAATTTAATGGCATTTACTTGATCTTGTGTTAATGCTAATCTGTATAGTTCTTCAGGAAAGATTCTCTCTTCCTTAGGTATTTCAATCTCTTTTTTAGGATGATGAGTACGCGGTGCTCGACTGACTTTGATAGGTCTATCCTCATCTACATCGTATATGAATACTCCTTCACAGTCCTCAGTTACAGCTTTAAACCATTTTACAAAGACCTTTCGAGGTTCTGGATGTTGAGGTACTGCAAGTGATAATTGAAATAAGTTCTTTCTGTTATGCCAATCACTCCATTTAGGTGTTTGAAGAATTACTAAACCTCCTTGTTCAACGATTCCTATAAGTCTACCAACATCGTTAGGTTTAAGACTATTGATAAGATCCATCACTAAGACATTATACGTAGTTCCAAGATACTTTTCACTAGCTTCATAGATAGCAAATTCAAGTTCTACGGGAAGCTTTTTTCTCTTGACATATCTTTTCACAAGACGCTTAACAATTCTCTCACGTAGAACAGCATCTTCAAATTCATCGTGAAATATGTATAGAATTCTTAGTTTTGTTCTTTCACTAGGTAGTTTCTTAAGCCAAAAATGTATGTACGTAATGATAATATCTGCATTAAGAATGGCTAATCTCTCATTGTTATCACCACTCAGTATCAATAGTAATCTATGTCTATTACTTGAAGCTATCTTCAACTCATTGAAGAGTACTGATTTGAAATCACTATAGTTTTTTGTAATAGCTTTAGCTATATCTTCCTTCCTTATCTTTACTGAATTCTTAGACATGATGAAACCCTTATGACTTCTTAATCTTTTTAAGAGTTTGTATTGGTAGATGTATATTGTTTCTGTGTATTTAATTGAGTGAGTCTACATGTACATTATTCTTCTAGCTATTTCATCTTTTAATCTCTCATACCTTTCTATCCTATCTTTTGTTAGACTTGGTTTTACCCTTTCTAAGGCTTTCAAGAAGTATTTCATCGATACAGCACGAGGTCTCAACTCTTCTCTTAGGGATAATATGACAGCTTCACGAACTAAGGCTTCTAGATCTGCTCCACTATAACCTTCGGTCATCTTAGCTAGTTCATATAGATCTACATCTTCAGCTAAAGGAACTTTTCTTGTATGTATCTTGAGTATCTCATATCTAGCTCTGGTATCTGGTGGAGGTACATAGATTAGTCTATCAAATCTTCCTGGTCTTAGAAGAGCTGGATCTAGGAGATCTGGTCTGTTTGTAGCACCAATAACTATTACTCTTCTTAACGGTGTTATACCATCAAGTTCTGTGAGAAGTTGATTAACTATTCTATCAGTAACACCTGAAGTATCGTGATGCAATCCTCTTGCAGGTGCTATAGCATCGATCTCATCGAAGAAGACTATGGCGGGAGCTACTTGTCTAGCTCTTCTAAAGATTTCTCTTATGGCACGCTCTGATTCTCCTACCCATTTACTTAGGATTTCTGGACCCTTTACAGCGATAAAGTTAGCACCGCTCTCTGTTGCAGCCGCCTTTGCCAATAGTGTTTTTCCGCATCCCGGTGGTCCATAGAGGAGTATGCCCTTGGGAGGCTCTATACCCATTTTCTCGAATAGATGTGGATGTTTGAGAGGCCACTCAACTACTTCTCTAAGCTGCTGTTTCACCTCTTCCAATCCTCCAATGTCATCCCAATGAATTTCTGGTACTTCTATGAGGACCTCTCTCATTAGTGATGGTGGTACAGACTTCATAGCTGCATAGAAATCACTCATATTTACCTTCAGTTTCTGTAAGAGCTCTGGAGGTATCGGTCTATTGAGGTCTATGGCGTGCTCCTTAAGGAATCTTCTGAGAGCATTCATCGCGGCTTCTTTAACAAGAGCTGCAAGGTCTGCACCTGTATATCCATGGGTTATCTCAGCTATCTTGTCTAAGTCAACATCCTCAGCTAGAGGAACATTCCTTGTATGTACCAGGAGTATTTCTTTTCTTGCTCTTTTATCTGGTGGGGGTATCTCTATCTCTCTATCGAATCTACCTGGTCTTCTTAATGCGGGATCTATTGCGTCGGGTCTATTTGTAGCACCAATAACTATTACTTTACCTCTTTCCTGTAATCCATCCATAAGCGTTAGTAACTGTGCTACTACTCTCTTTTCAACTTCTCCTGTAACTTCTTCTCTTTTTGGAGCTATTGCATCGAGTTCATCTATGAATATTATTGCTGGTGCATTTCTTTCAGCTTCTTCAAATATTTGACGTAGTCTCTGCTCAGATTCACCATAATACTTAGACATTATTTCAGGTCCATTAATAGCTATGAAGTACGCTCCTATTTCATTAGCTAGAGCTTTTGCTAGTAATGTTTTTCCACATCCTGGTGGTCCATAAAGAAGTATACCCTTAGGTGGTTCTATGCCTAGCCTTTCAAAAATCTCTGGATGTTTTAGAGGTAATTCAACAATTTCTCTGATTCTCTCTTTAGCTTCTTCTAGATCACCGATATCTTCCCAGGTTACTCGTGGTATACCTTTTGGTGGAGCTCTAACAGGTTCTGGTCTTACAATTACCTCAGTGTTTTCAGCTATGAATACTGCTTGGCCTGGAATAGTGCTTATCACAACTAGTCTTATCGGATATCCTAGGTGTGGTGCTAAGACTATCTCTCCTCTCATTACTGGTTTATACATTAACTCTTTCTTTACATAGCTTGCTAGATATCGAGCATAGTCTTCGCTTGGAAGAGCATATTCGGGTGAAGCAGGTGCTAAAACAACTTTTTGTGCTTGAACAACTTCAGCCTTTCTAACGCTGACTATATCTCCAACACTTACACCAAGAGTTTCCCTAACAACACCATCAATTCTTATTATCTCGTACTCTTCATCTTCAGGATATGCTGGCCATGCCTGTAGAACAGCAGCTCCTTTTGGACCCCTAACCTCTATGTAATCACCAACTTCAAGACCTAGTTCTTCGAATGCCTTTTTAGGAATTCTAGCAATTTTCTTACCAACATCACGTTGTCTTGCAGTTTCAACACGAAGTCTTATCTCCTTGGATTCTCTCATACCTCTATACCCTCCTATAGAGATGAGTATAGTACGCAGAACTAATAAGGTTTGACTTTGAGGGGTAGTTTCAGGAACTTGAATTTTGCACTACGCATAAAAAAGGATTGAGTTTGAAGAATCTAGCTCTTCTCTAAAGACTCTTTTATAGCTGCGTGTGCAGCTGCTAGTCTTGCTACTGGTACTCTGAAGGGTGATGCACTAACGTAGTCTAGACCTATCTTGTGTAGGAAGTGTATTGATCTTGGATCTCCACCATGTTCTCCACAGATACCTATTTCTATCTTTGGATTGTTTTCTCTAGCTTGTCTAACTGCATACTCTAATAGTTTTCCAACACCTTTGATATCCAATGTTTGGAATGGATTATCTGGTAAGATCTTTTCTTCTAGATATTTCGGTAGGAACTTGTTTTCAGCATCATCTCTACTGAAACTAAACACTGCTTGAG